>CAJXKX010000143.1 GCA_913055965.1 uncultured Roseovarius sp. | reverse complement strand
CCAAGGACCTGGTGAAAGCGGGGGGCGAATGGATCAGCTCGATCGACCTCGAGAACGCCGCGCTTTCGCACCCCGCGATCCGCGCCTGCGCAGTGGTGGCGATGCCGCACCCGAAATGGGACGAGCGCCCCGTCCTGGTGGCGGTGCCCGCGGGCGACGCCCGCCCCGCGCTCGAAGACCTGCAAGACCACATGGCCGAACATTTCGCCCGCTGGCAGTTGCCCGACGATCTGGTCTGGGTGGACGATCTGCCGCTCACCGCCACCGGCAAGATATCCAAGCTCACGCTGCGGCAGCGCATGGCCGATTACACCCTGCCCGAGTTGCGCGGGGGCGCGACATGAGCGCGCTGGACCTGCCCGCGCTCACCGCCTGGCTCGAACGCAGCGTGCCCGGCGTCACCGGCCCGGTCACGGCCGAGAAATTCAGCGGCGGGCAATCCAACCCGACCTACCGGCTGACCACGCCCGCCGGGCGCTTCGTGCTGCGCCGCAAGCCGCCCGGCGTGCTGCTCAGATCCGCCCACGCCGTCGAGCGCGAATTCCGCGTGCAGCAGGCGCTGGCGGGCACGGCCGTGCCGGTGGCGCGGATGCACGCGCTCTGCGAGGACGAGGGCGTGATCGGCACACCATTCTACATCATGGAGGAGGTCGCGGGCCGCATCTTCGACGCCCCCGCGATGCCCGGCCTCGCCCCGCCCGAACGCCATGCCATCATCGACGCGATGAACCGCGTTCTGGCTGCCATCCACGACGTCGATCTCGCCGCCACGGGCCTCGACGATTACGGCCCCGGCGGCAACTATTACGCCCGCCAATGCGCCCGCTGGACCAAGCAGTATCACGCCACCGCGACCGGCGAGTTGCCCGAGATGGAGCGGCTGATCGGCTGGCTCGAAGCCAACCTGCCCCCCGATGACGGGCAGCGCTGCCTCGTGCATGGCGATTACCGGCTCGACAACCTGGTCTTCGCCCCCGATGCCCCCGATATCCGCGCCGTGATCGACTGGGAACTCTCGACCACCGGCCACCCCTATGCCGATCTCGCCGCCGTGCTGATGCAATGGTCCATGCCCGCCACTGCCGAGGGGCGCGGGCTGGCGGGCGTGGATCGCGCCGCGCTGGGGCTTTGGTCCGACGCCGAATTCGTCGCGCGCTATTGCGAGCGGCGCGGCATGGCACCGATCGCCGATTTCGGCTTCTACCTCGCCTTCGCCCATTTCCGCATGGCCGCGATCCTGCAAGGGGTGCTGAGGCGCGCGCTCGACGGCAACGCCGCCGACCCCGAGCGGGGCAAGCGGCTGGGCGCCTATGTGCCCGAGTTCGCCCGCGCGGGGCTGGCGGCGGCGGAGGGGCGCGCATGACCCGACGCCACGAGCCGCCCTCGGGGCTGCAGACGCATCTGGGCTACGATCTCACCGCGTGGGAGCGCGATTTCGCACGGGTCGAACTGCCCCTCGGCCCCCACCTGATGAACCGGCAGGGCCTGCCGCATGGCGGCATCCACGCCACGCTTCTGGATACGGCAATGGGGTTCGCCGGGTGCTTTACCGGCGACCCGGACAGGCGGCAGATGGCGCTTACCCTGTCGCTCACCGTCAACTATCTCGGGCAGGCGCAGGGCGTACGGCTGATCGCCGAGGCACGGCGAACGGGCGGCGGCAAAAGCACGTATTTCGCCGAAGCCACGGTGCGCGACGACACCGGCGCGCTCATTGCCACCGGCAGCGGCGTGTTTCGCTATCGCCGCGGCGGCTGACGGCGAAACCCCCTGCCCAAGCGGGAGGAAATATACTAACGTCCCGCCAAATTGCCGGTCCTCCCGGCCCGAACGACACGAGCAGTGCCATGTCCGCAACCATTACGCCCGCGGCTCCGCGATCTCCCCTTCTGCCGGTCGGCGCGCTCCGGCTCCGGGTGCCGGCAGACCGAAACGAGACGTGAGGGCCGCATGTTCAGAAAATTCACCGGACGCCACTATGTCGATTTTCTTCGGGATTTCCACCATCGGCACGCGCTCGACTGGTATCTCGAGATCGGCTGCCGGACCGGGCGCCCCCTCGCCGAGGTGAGCGGCCCGGCCATCGGGGTGGACCCGTATTTCCGGCTCGAAGGCGATATCCTGCGCGGCAAGCCCCGGCTGATGCTGTTTCAGCAGGAGAGCGACACGTTCTTCGCCAGCGATTTTCTCGCGACCAACGGCATCCGGCTCGGCATGACCTTCATCGACGGCATGCACCTGTTCGAATATGCGCTGCGCGATTTCATGAACGCCGAGCGCAACAGCCAGCCCGGCGGGGTCGCGCTCATCCACGATTGCTACCCGTTCCGGACGCGGCACCTGACGCGCGATCTCGACAACCTCCCGGCGGTCTGGACCGGCGATGTCTGGAAGCTCGTCCCGATCCTGCGGGAGTACCGGCCAGACCTCGACATCATCGCGGTCGATGCGCGGCCCACGGGGCTCCTCGTCGTCTCGGGTCTCGATCCCGAGAGCCGCGTCCTGCACGACCATTACGAGGACATCCTGGCGCGGTTCACGACGATGGAGCTCGACGATCACGGCTTTGACGCCTTCTACGATCTCGTTCCCATCCGGTCCGCCAGCGAGGTGGCCGACGAAGGCTTCGGCTTCGCACGGGCCGTGGCGCGGGATATCCGCGCCCGTGCGCAGCCCGAAGTCATCACCCCCTGACCGGGCGCCATCCATGCCGGCACAGCCCGTCATCTTCGCCTACCGCAAGGCCGACCGCTCGATGGGGTCCAAGATCATGCGCTGCGACCAGCTATGCGCGATGGCCGCCCGTCTCGGCGGCGACGGTCACGGCTTCGCCGTGCTCGAAGTGCCGCCGCCCGGCGCCGCGCGCCGCCTCCGGCGCTTTGCCAGGCAGACAAGCGGCGCGGTGGTGATCGGCCTGAAGCACGCGTTCACCGCGCTCCCGCCCGAGGTCTTCGAGGACCTGCGCACAGGCTTCGCCGCCTATTGCATCGACCATGTCGATTCGGTGCCCGAGGATGCCATGCTCCTCGCGGCCGACGCCCATATCCTCGCCTCGTTCGAGGGGATGCGCCGGGTGCGGGCGCGGCTGCGGGCGCTCGGCGCGGGCGACCGGCTCGTGCGGCACGTCACCCACCATGCGGACCCGCGCCTGCCCGCGCCCGCCCCCCTGAACCACGCCGCGCCCGACAGGCTGCGCGCGGTCTATCTCGGCAACCCCGCCAATACCGTTCTGCCACGCGATCCCGGTCTTGCCGGGCGCATCACGATCCTCGACCATCTCGAGATCGGCTTCGAGACGGCGCTTGCGGAATTGCCGGGCTACAACCTGCACTACGCCGTGCGGCGCACCACCCGCAACCGGCACGCCTCCAAACCCTTCACCAAGGGGTTCACCGCCGCCGCGCTGCGGGCCAATATCCTCGTCGATGCCGGGACCGACGACGCCCGGCACTATCTCGGCGCGGATTATCCCTTTCTCATCCCGTCCAACGCGGCGGGCGACATCGCCGCGGGCGTCGCGCATGTCACCGAGGCGTTCGGCACCGCCGAATGGCGGCGCGGGCTCGAGGCGATGGACTATGTCCGCCATGTCAGTTCGCCGCGCCACGTGGTGGGCGAACTCGTGCAGGTGCTGCGCGACGTGGCCTGACGGCTGCACCGCTCAGAGACCGAGTTCCGCCATGATGACGCGGGCCGCGCGGCGGGCATAGGTCTTGCCGTTGAACATCGCGGCGACGGGATGCTCCTCCTTGATCGGCATCATCTGCCAGCGGTAGCGGCCATCGTAGAACTTGAGGTTCGTCTCGCACAACAGCAGCTTGCCGGTCGCGGCGCAGGGCAGCAGGTCATGGGCGTAGAAATTGCACCCCAACGCCTCGGACACGCCGCGCGCGATGCGCGCGATCTGCCGCTTGTTGGGCACCACAAGCCGCGCGTGCAGGTCCGAGATCACGGCCAGATCGGCAGGCGTGTCGCCGGTATGCACGCTCGGGTCGCCCTCGGCCACGTCGCGACAGCGCGGCCAGGCATAGAGCACCCGCGACCCGAAACAGATCGCCCGCAGGCTGACGTGAAAGGCGCGGCCCTGCACCTCGTGGACGGTATCGACCAGCGTCGTGTTGTAGCGGTCATCGTCCAGCGCGCTGCCCGGCGGCAGGACATCCACCCTCACGTGGGCATTGACCGCCTCGTTGGAAAACACCGTCTCGTCGCCCGCCTGCCCCTGCAGCAGGCGCGGCATCGGCACCCCGGCGGCGGTCAGCACCGCGTTCTGACGCCGCTTGTCGCCCACCACACGCGCCGCCGCCCCGCGATGGTGGAGCGTATAGCCCAGCGCCTCGAGTTCCGCCTCGATCGCGGCGAGTTCGGACGGCTCGCCCGCCGAGACATAGCTCAACTCGTTGAAATGCAGCAGCGCATGGGCGCGCTCGTGGCATGCCGGGCCGCGCGCGATCAACTCCTGCGAGGTCAGCGCCTCGCTGCGCACGCCCTGCTTCTCCAGCATCCGGCACAGCATCGCGATGACATTGGCCGAACCCTTGCCCTTGGCCTCCAGACCGGGGCCGACGGGCGTGACGAAATGGAACGCGCCGCGCGTCTCCATCAGCCCGCCAGCCTTTCCAGCAGCGCGTCGAAATCGGCCTCGGTCTTCAACTCGGCGATCATCTCGCGGTGGCGCGCACAGCAGGCCTCGTGCAGGCGGCGCAACTCGGGGTCGGACAGCAGATCGTCGTGGATCGCGGCCTTGGCGGGGCGGATGGCGTCGATGCTGCGATCCTCGATCGCGTTCTGGTTCATCTTCTGCCAATACTCCAGCCCCAGCGCCTCGCCATCGTGGTGCGCCCGCCCCCGCGCCTTTTTCACCAGGTAGGATTCGCAGGACTTGAGCGCGTAGTGGTTGAGCTGCACCAGGTCGTAGCCCAGCGAATCCGGGGCCGAGCGCCAGCTTCCGCTCATGTAGCGCTCGGGCATCGGCTGCCCCGACCCGTTGACCCAGTGCAGATCGGCAAACGCCTCGACCGTCGGACGCTTGGGCCGGTGCACCCCGATATGCCCCCACAACTCGCGCTGGAACATGGTCTTGAGCCCCCAGGCCTGCGGCGGACGGCGGGTCATGTCGGCGGCGGCGCGGGTGAACCGGTCGGTGAGGAACCCATCCTCATAGGCCACCACCCCCGCATTGCCGAAAAGCCGCCACGTCATCGACAGCGTCCGCGCCTCCGGCACGGCATCGGCAAGCGCGCGCAGGGTATGGTCGCCCGCGCGCACGTTGATGAATTCGTCCGCGTCGATGGGAATGACCCAGTCGCGCGGCCCGGCAAGGTCCATGCCCAGAAACCGGCGATAGGCGCGGCGCTGCGGCGCGGGGCGGCGCGAGGTGTTGTCGAAATGCCGAACCTTGCCCATCGCGTCCAGCCGGTCGAGCAGCGCGTCCGACCCGTCGGTGCAATCGTTGGAAAAGATCGCGATCTCGTCCGCCCCGATGGCGAGGTTATGCGCCACCCATTCGAGGATGAACGGCCCCTCGTTCTTCATCGGCGTGACAATGACGAACCGGCTCATGCGCCCCTCCCCTTCGCTGTCTCAGGCCGCCACGCCATGCCGCTCGGCCAGTTCCGCAAGGATCGAGCCCTCGGGCGGCACCCCGCCATGCTTGAGGTTGAGCCGCGCCCGGCAGCGCCGCCCGTAGAAATGGATCGAGACGGTATCCTCGCGCACCCGCCGCCACGTCATCCCGGCCCCCCGGAAATAGATCCTGCGGTCCCCGAACGGCACCGGGTAGAGCACATGCGGCGGCAGGGCATAGCGGATCTCGTCATGCACGCCCAGGAAATGCGTCAGCGCCCGCGGCCCCCACACCCCCCAGGGCATTTCCGAGACATGCATCGGATCGCCTTCCGCGGCGCGGCGCTCGATCTCCGCGACATGCCGGGGGCGCATCCAGACCGGAATGGCGTATTCGTCGTCGCACAGGTCCATC
>CAJXKX010000142.1 GCA_913055965.1 uncultured Roseovarius sp. | reverse complement strand
CCCCGCCCACAGGTCGGGATCGGCGGCAAGCATCCCCGCCGCGCCGGGCATGGCCGCGACGCGGATCGTGCCGCCGGGGCCGGCCGTCACCGCCAGCGTGCCGCCGCGGGGCAGGGTGTGCGCGGCGCAGAGCACGGCGAGCGCCACGAGGCCGGGCATCGCGGCGGCGGGCGTTTCGCCGGGGGACCAGTCGAGCCGCAGGCGCGGGCGCGCGGCGAGATACGCGCCGACGATGCGCCCGAGCGCCGCCGCGTCCGGCACCGCGCCGCCCGCCGCGCCGCCGAAGGCCAGCCGCAGCATGGCGAGCGTGGCGCGCGCGCCCTCGAGGCTGTCGCGCAGCAGCGCCATCTCGGCGGACGCGGCAGCCACGGGCGTGTCCGACAGGAAATCGAGCCCGGTGAGCGCCGCGCCGAGCGGGCTTGCGAGATCGTGGCAGATGCGCGAGCCTGTCAGCGCCGCGAGGTCGGGGTCATCGGCGGGCATGGCAGGGGACGGGGCAGGACATGACGGAAATGAACGCGCTGCTGGAGCCGGGGATGCTGGTCGAGCATCCCGAGCGCCCCGATTGGGGGGTGGGGCAGGTGCAGTCCAATATCGGCGGGCGCATCACGGTGAACTTTCGCGAGGAGGGCAAGGTGGTGATCGACGGCAACCGCGTTGCGCTGCTGCCCGTCCTTGATGGCTGATCGCGGTTAGCAAAGGGTTAACGGGATTTGCTAGCATGCCGTGCGCCTGCGGGCCAGCGCCGCGTTGCAACCGCGCGCGCGGCTGCGTAGAAGCCGGGGCAGGCGCAGCAGAGACAAGGCCGATGAGCACAGATGCCCCCCGATTCCGCGTCGCGCTCGCGCGCGACGCCGCCGAGGTCGAGGCCGCGCAGCGGCTGCGCTACGAGGTGTTCGTGGAGGAGCTGGGCGGCGACGGGCCGCTGGTCGATCACGCCGCGCGGCTGGAGCGCGACCGCTTCGACCCGGTGTTCGACCACCTGATCCTGCGCGACATGTCGCGCGGCGGCGCGGTGGTGGGGGTCTACCGGCTCTTGCGCGCGGAGGGGGCGGCGCGCGCCGGGCAATTCTATTCCGAGGACGAGTACGATCTCGCGGCACTGCGCGCGAGCGGGCGGCGGCTGCTGGAGCTGGGCCGGTCCTGCGTGGCGCGGCCCTATCGCGGCGGCGAGGCGCTTTATCACCTGTGGCAGGGGCTGGCGCGCTATGTCGAGCGGCACGAAATCGAGGTGCTGTTCGGGGTGGCGAGCTTTCATGGCACGGATGTGGAGGCGCTGGCGCAGCCGCTGTCGCTGTTGCATCACCGGCACCTCGCGCCGACCGCGCTCCGGGTGCGCGCGCGAGAGGGGCATTTCCAGAGGATGGACCTGGTGCCCGAGGCCGAGATCGACCGCGCGGTCGCGATGCGCGCGGTGCCGCCGCTGATCAAGGCCTATCTGCGGATGGGCGGCTGCGTGGGCGAGGGGGCCTATGTCGATCATGCCTTCAACACCACCGATGTCTGCCTTGTGATGGACACCGCGCGGCTGAGCGCGCGGCAGCGCGCGCTCTACGGGGGCGGGGGCGGGGAATGAGCGTCACCTGGCACGCGCCCGACCCGCCGCCCGTGATCCCGCGTGCGCCGGGGCATTGGCGGCGGGTCGCGTGGCGGGGCGGGCGCATCGCGCTGGTGATCGGCGCGGGGGTTCTGGCGACGCTGACGCTGCGGCTGGCCGAGCGGCCGCTGCACGGGGCGGCGCGGCCCTGGACGCAGCCGGTGACCGTCTGGGTGTGCCGCCGCGTGCTGGCGATCCTGGGCATTGCGCATGCGGTCGAGGGCACGCCCCTGCAGGGGCCCGGCGCGGTGGTCGCCAACCATGTCTCGTGGCTCGACATCTTTGCGCTCAACGCGGCCGGGCGGGTCTATTTCGTGGCCAAGGCCGAGGTGGCGCGCTGGCCCGGCATCGGGTTTCTTGCGCGGCTGGTGGGCACGGTGTTCATCACCCGCGAGGCGCGCGCCGCGCGCGCGCATGCCGCGCTGTTGAAGGCGCGGCTGGCGGCGGGGCAGCGGCTGCTGTTCTTTCCCGAGGGCACGAGCACCGACGGGATGCGCCTGCGCCCGTTCAAATCGACGCTGTTCGAGGCGGTGCGGGCGCTGGGCGATGCCGAGGGCGCGGCGCGGGTGCAGCCCGTCACGCTGGTCTGGGACGCGCCCGAGGGGGCCGACCCGAGGGTGTATGGCTGGTGGGGCGACATGGAGTTCGGCAGCCACCTGATCGCGATCCTCGGGATGCTGCGGCAGGGCCGGGTGCGGGTGATCTGCCACGCGCCGGTGCCGCTCGGGGCCGACCGCAAGGCGCTGGCGGCCACCTGCGAGGCGGCGGTGCGGGCGGGCCTGCCGGAGGCGCGGCGCGGGCTGTGAGGGGGGCGGAATTGGCCTTTAGCGGTCGTTCAGGACTTGGCACCAATGCGCGGAATCGAGGTGCCGAAGGCACCGCCGCGCAGCGCCCGACCGCCCGGACGGGCGGGCGCTTTTGCAACGTCCAAGCCCGCACATTTGTTGCAGTATCTCGCGCGATAAAGTGAAGACCACAAGCGGCTGAGCGCCCACCCGCGGTCGGGCGCTGCGCGGCTTCTCAAACGTCGCGTTCAATGGCAGCTAAAGGCCAGAACCCGCATCCACCGCAGACAGGCCGCTCCGCGCGGCCCTTCGTCCCTGCTAGCCCATCGCCGCCACGAGCAGCGCGAGTGCCGCGCCGGCATCCTCCTCGCGCCAGATTTCCTCGCCGAAGGCCAGGAAATCGCTGACCGGGGCGAGGGAGGCGACCGCTTCGGCGTCGAGCGCGCCCTCGGCCACCACCGGCAACTCGATCATCTCCGACCACCATTCGAAAATCTCGCGCTCCGCCTGCGCGCCGGTGCCGAGCGCCGTCCGCCCCGCAGGACCGAAGGAGACGTAATCCGCCCCCGCCTCGCCCGCGCTCATCCCGTCATGGCGCGAGGGGCCGCAGAACGCGCCGACGATGGCGTCGGGGCCGAGCGCCTTGCGCGCCGCGCGCACGCCGCGCGCGCCGTCTGCAAGGTGCACCCCGTCGAGCCCGAGCCGCCCTGCAAGCTCGACATGCCGCTCGATCACCACCGCGACGTCGCGGGCATGGGCCACCTCGCGGCAGGCGTCGGCTGCGGAGGCGACCGCGTACTCGTCGCCCGAGGCCATGGCCACGCGCAGGCAGGCCACCGGATGCGCGTCGAGTACCGCCGCGAGCCGGTCGGTGAAGGGTGCGATCTCGAAGGCGGGCGGGGTGACGAGGTATATCTGGGGCTGCTCTCTGTCGGTCATCGCACGGGCTCCGCTGTGGTCTGGCGGCCCTCTTAGCCGGGAAATGCGGGCTTGGCCATGACCCTCGCCGCCGCCGCGCTGCAAATCGGCACTGGCAGGCAGGCGCGGGGGTGCCTATTCTCGGGGGCGAGGAAGGAAAGGGCGGTGCGTGGCGATTGCAGGGCTGGCCGAGGGGCTGACGCGGGGGATCGAAACGGTGGGCGAGCGCGTCTCGGGCGCGCTGTTCGAGCCGGTGATCCGGCTGGGGGTGACGGGCCTCGCGCGCGCGGGCAAGACCGTGTTCATCACCTCGCTGGTGGCCAACCTGCTGGACCGGGGGCGCATGGGCGGCCTCGGGGCGGCGGGCGAGGGGCGCATCCTCGCCGCCTACCTGCAGCCGCAGCCCGACGTGACGCTGCCGCGCTTCGACTACGAGACGCATCTCGCCGCGCTGACCGGTCCCGATCCGCACTGGCCCGAGAGCACGCGCGCGGTGGCGGAACTGCGCCTGTCGCTGCGGGTGCAACCTTCGGGGATGCTGTCGGGGCTGACCGGGCCGCGCACCGTGCATCTCGACATCGTGGACTATCCGGGCGAATGGCTGCTCGACCTCGCGCTGCTCGATCTGGACTATGCCGCGTGGTCGCGCGCGGCGCTGGCCCGGGCGGACGCGCGCCCCGAGGGCGCGGCCTGGCGCAAGGCGCTGGCCGGCACCGATCCGGCGGCCCCCTTCGAGGAGGGGGGCGCGCAGGCGCTGGCGGCGTCGTTTACCGCCTATCTGCGCGCCGCGCGCGCGGCGGGGCATGCCGATTGCACGCCGGGGCGGTTCCTGCTGCCGGGCGATCTGGAGGGCGCGCCGGTGGTGACTTTCGCGCCGCTGCCCGGGGCGGAGGGCGCGCCGCGCGGCAGCCTCGCGGCGGAGATGGCCCGCCGCTTCGAGGCCTACAAGCGCGAGGTCGTGCGGCCGTTCTTTCGCGCGCATTTCGCCCGCATCGACCGGCAGATCGTGCTGGTGGACCTGCTCGACGCGCTGCACCGGGGGCCGGTGGCGCTGGAGGAGACGCGCGGCGCGATGGCCGCGATCCTCGCCACGTTCCGGCCCGGGCAGAATGCCTTTCTCACCCGGCTGTTGCAGGGGCGGCGGGTCGAGCGGTTGCTGTTTGCCGCGACCAAGGCCGATCACCTGCACCATGCGCAGCACCCGCGCCTCGCGGCGCTGATGGAGGCGATGCTGCGGGAGGCGCGCGACCGGGCACAGTTCGCGGGGGCGGATGTGCGCAGCATGGCCATCGCGGCGCTGCGCGCCACGGTCGAGGAGACGCGCCGCCACGAGGGGCGCGATCTCGACCTGGTGCGGGGCCGCGTGCCGGGCGGCGGGCAGGCGGCGTTCCATCCCGGCATCTTGCCCGAGGACCCGGGCGCGCTGCTGGCGCCTGCACGGGCGGGGGCCGCGGCATGGCCCGGGGGCGAGTTCGGCAGCATCCGCTTTGCGCCCGCGCGGCTGGGGCTGCGGGCGGGCGAGGGGCCGCCGCATATCCGGCTCGACCGGGCGGCGCAGTTTCTCATCGGGGACCGGCTGTGAGGCCGGGGCGCGCGCATATCGGCGACGTGCCGCGGCTGGCGGCGATCCTGTGGGCGGCGACGCGGGGCGCGCGGGGCGCGCGCGCGGCCTTCTGCGCGCGCAGCCGGGCCGAGGATATCGCGCTGTTGTGCCGCGAGACCTGGCGGGGCCGGGTCCGGGTGGCGCGGCTGCGGGGGCGGATCGCGGGCTTCATCCTGCGCCGCGACACGCGGGTGCACGCGCTCTACGTGGCTCCGGAATGGCGTGGCCGGGGCGTGGGGCGGATGCTGCTGGCCGAGGCGCAGGCGCGGGCGGGCGCGCTCGATCTGTGGGTGCTGGAGGAAAACGACCGCGCGCGGGCCTTCTACCGGCGCGCGGGCTTCGCCGAGGCGGGGCGCGACCGGCGCGGCGGCGGCAATGACGAGGGGCTGCCGGATATCCGCATGGTGTGGCGCGGCGATGCGTGGCCGCAGGACGCCCGGCAGGACGGGGAGGCGCGGGCATGAGCCGGGGGCCTTTGCTGATCGATCTGGACGACGAGGACGAGGCCGCGCCCGACCGCGCGCCGCCGGTGCCCGAGGCCGGGGGGCCGCCCGAGGGCCGCGCGATGCGCGCCGCGATGGCGGGGCTGGCGCGGCGCCCCTCGTGGCTGGCGCGCGCCTTCTGGGCGCTGGCGCTCACGCTTGTGGGCGTGGTGGTGTCGGTGGCGGCGTGGGATTTCGCGCTGGCGCTGATCGCGCGCGCGCCCCTGCTGGGGGGCGCGGTGACGGGGCTGGGGGCGGCGCTTCTCGTGGTGGCGGTGCTGATCGCGCTGCGCGAGGCGGCGGGGTTTGCCCGGCTGGGGCGGCTCGACCGGCTGCGCGCGGCAGCGGAGGGCGCGCAGGGCGCGGACGATCTCGGCGCGGCGCGGGAGGTGGTCGCGCGGCTGCGCAGGCTCTACGCGGGCCGGCCCGAGGCGGCCTGGGGGCTGGCGCGGCTCGACGAGCGCATGGCCGAGCCGGTCGATGCCGAGGCGCTGCTGGCGCTGGCGGAGCGCGAAGTGCTGGCCGCGCCCGATGCCGCGGCCCTCGCGGCGGTCGAGGCGGCGGCGCGGCAGGTCGCGACGGTGAGCGCGCTGGTGCCGCTGGCGCTCGCGGATGTGGTGGCGG
>CAJXKX010000141.1 GCA_913055965.1 uncultured Roseovarius sp. | reverse complement strand
CCCCGCCGCGGCGCGCGACATCCTCGATCTCATCCGCGCGGCGCGCGGCTGAGGCGGGGATTTTCGCTGTCGGTATTTCGTCGGTATTCCGTCGGTATCGCGGCTGTGCGGCGGCGGGTGCGCCGCCGCCGCCCGCAGCCTAGCGGTCGGAGGGGTGGTTGACCCCGTCCACCCAGGGGATCGGATCGAAATCGCGGGGGCTGACCCCCGCGATGGCCCCGAGATTGACGCCGTATTCGTTCGGGTTCGAGCGGCGGCGGTGGTGGGTGTAGATGCCGCATCGGCTGCAGAACCAGTGCTGCGCCGTGCGGGTGCCCCATTGGTAGAGGGTCAGCACCTCTGCCCCCCTGACGATTTCGAGATCGTCCAGCGCGACGCTGATCGTGGCCGGGCCGCGCCTGCGGCAGAAGGAACAGTCGCAGCGATGCGCGTCGCGCAAGTCAGGGTCGCGCGGGCGCAGGCGCAATTCGACCGCGCCGCAATGGCAGGTGGCGGCAAGGGGGCTGGTCATCGGCGTTTCCTCACACGGGGGACGGGGGTGCGGCGAAAGCGCCAGGCGGCCTCGGGGTGGGGCGGGCTGCCGCCGTGGCGCGCCCAGAAGCGCGGGCCGCCCAAGCGCAGGAACACCGGCAGCGCCAGCAGCGCCCCGGCGACGAAGCCGCCGGCATGCGCCCAGTAGGCGACGCCGCCCATGTCCGGATCGGCCCCCAGCCCCGCGATCACCTGGAAGGCGAACCACAGGATCAGCATCAGCGCCGCCGGGATGGTGATGATCCGCACGAAGAACAGGATGATGATGAGGATATCCACCCGCGCGCGCGGAAACAGCAGCAGGTATCCCCCCATCACCCCCGCAATGGCCCCCGACGCGCCCACCGTGGGCACCATAGAGCCGGGTCCGCCCATGATATGGGTGATGCCCGCCGCGACGCCTGACGCGAGGTAGAAGGCGAGAAAGGGCAGGTGGCCCATCCGGTCCTCGAGATTGTCGCCGAATATCCACAGGAACAGCATGTTGCCCGCAAGGTGCATCAGCCCGCCATGCAGGAACATCGAGGTGAACACGCCCGCATATTCGCCACGCACCGTGACCAAAGCCGGGATCATCGCCCAGTCGCGAAAGAACAGCATGAGCGCGCGCTCGTCGGAAAAGAGCGGCCAGTAGCTGAGGAACACGCCCACATTGAGCGCGATGAGCGCCCAGGTGACATAGGGCGTGGTGCCCGAGGGGTTGTGATCGCGGATCGGGATCATGGGGCGAAGCTAGCGCTGTTTGCCCGACCGGGAAAGCGGGAGGCACCGCTTTCCTGAAAAGAAAGCGGTCCGAAATCTTCAAAAGATTTCGGACCGGAGCAGGATCAGGACATGCCGCCCAGAAGCGCCGCGTTGCCGCCCGCCGCCGTTGTGTCGACGCAGACATGGCGTTCGTGCAGCGCGTGGCCCGTGTCGGGCTGCCCTGTGACCAGCGGCAGGATCGGACCCGCGCGGCGCGCCAGCGCGTCGGCATAGGCGCGGGCGTCGGCCTCGTCGCCCCACCACAGCGCGCCGGAGATGCCGCCCATGGTGACGAGCGCCTCGGGGTCGACCCGGCCCGTGGCCGCGACGGCGACGCCGCCGAGCGCCTCGACCGCGCGTTTCTGCGCTTCGGCTGCGTCCTTGCCCGGCCCGAGGCAGAGCAGCGCGGGCCGCAGATGGGTGGTGAGCCGGTTCGATTCGCCCGTGGGTCCGGGCAGGACCAGCGCCTCGCGCGCCGTTCGGGGCGCGGCATTGGCGCGGTCGAGGGCCTCCTGCACCCTGGCCACGGGCATCGCCGCCTCCCATTTCTCGCCCGCTTGCGGGGCGGAATGGGCCTGGAACCGCGCGAGGTAGTGGGGCCCGCCCGCCTTGGGGCCGGTGCCCGACATCCCCTCGCCGCCGAAGGGCTGCGATCCGACGATGGCACCGATCTGGTTGCGGTTGACGTAGATGTTGCCCGCGTGGACCGCGTCGGTGACGTGCTGCACGCGGTCGTCGATCCGGGTCATCAGGCCGAAGGTAAGGCCGTAGCCGGTGGCGTTGATCGCGGCGATCACCCGGTCGAGATCGCGCGCCTTGTAGGTGGCGATGTGCAGCACGGGGCCGAAGATCTCGCGCTCGAGATCGGCGATTCCAGTGACCTTGATCAGCGTGGGCGCGATGAAGGTGCCCGCATTGGGGGTTTTCAACTCGTGAAGAAGCCGCCCCTCGGCGCGGGCCTGCTGGATATGCGCGGCGATGCCCGCGCGGGCCTCCTCGTCGATCACCGGGCCGCAATCGGTGGCGAGATTCCAGGGCGTACCCACGACAAGCGCGTCCATCGCGCCGGTCAGCATCTCGGTGAAATCGTCGGCGATGTCCTCCTGCACGTAGAGGCAGCGCAGGGCGGAGCAGCGCTGGCCCGCCGACTGGAAGGCCGATTCCACGATCGCCTGCACCGCCTGTTCGGGAAGGGCGGTGCTGTCGACGATCATCGCGTTCATGCCGCCGGTCTCGGCGATGAGCGGCGCGCCGGGGGCGAGGTTCTTCACCATCGCGCCGCGGATCTTGAGCGCGGTCTCGGTCGAGCCGGTGAAGGCCACGCCGCCCACGCGGGCGTCGGAGGTGAGCGCGGCGCCCACCTCGCCCGCGCCGGGCAGAAGCTGAAGCGCCGCTTTCGGCACGCCCGCGCGGCGCATCAGGCTGATGGCCTGATGCGCGATGAGCGGCGTCTGTTCGGCGGGTTTCGACAGCACCGCGTTGCCCGCCGCGAGCGCCGCGGCGATCTGCCCGGTGAAGATGGCAAGCGGGAAGTTCCAGGGGGAAATGCAGGTGAAGGTGCCGACCGGCGCGCCCTCGGGGGCGTTGGCGGCGTAGTAGCGCAGGAAATCCACCGCCTCGCGCAACTCGGCCACCGCGTCGGGGATCGACTTGCCGGCCTCGCGGTGCAGGATGGCGAAGATCTCGCCGAAATTCTCCTCGTAGAGGTCGGCCACCTTGTTGAGCACCTTGCCGCGTTCCCCGGCGGTGGCCTCCCACGGCTGCGCCGCGGCGAGCGCGGTCTCGATATCGGCGGGGCTGGCGAAGGCCACGGTGCCGGGAGTGTCCGCCGGATCGGCGGGGTTTTCGACCTTTTCCGGCGGCAGCGGGTCGGATTTGCCCGCGAGGATCGGCTCGGCCTGCCAGGCTTGGGTGGCGAAGGGGGCGCGGGCGGCCTCGACCATGTCGAGCGTGGGCAGATGGCGCAGGTCGAAGCCGCGCGAATTGGGGCGTTCGGGCTGGAAAAGCTCGGGCCCGGTGGGCAGGTGGGGCTGGGGATCGTTCACCGCCTCGAAGGGATCGCGGGCGACGGTCTCGGGGGCGACGCTCTCGTCCACGATCTGGTTGACGAAGCTGGAATTCGCGCCGTTCTCGAGCAGCCGGCGGACGAGATAGGCCAGAAGGTCGCGATGCGCGCCGACGGGGGCGTAGATCCGGCAGCGCGTGCCCTCGGATTTCAGGATGATGTCGTGCAGCGCCTCGCCCATGCCGTGCAGGCGCTGGAACTCGAAGGTGGATTTATCCGTCGCCATGTCGAGGATCGCCGCCGCCGTGTGGGCGTTGTGGGTGGCGAATTGCGGATAGATCCGGTCGGTCATCGCCAGCAGTTTGCGGGCGTTGGCGATATAGCTGATATCGGTCGCGGCTTTGGAGGTGAAGACCGGGAAGCCGTCGACGCCCGCCACCTGCGCGCGCTTGATCTCGGTATCCCAGTAGGCCCCCTTGACGAGCCGCACCATGATCCGGCGGTCGAGGCGGGTGGCGAGGTCGTGCAGGAAGTCGAGCACATGGCCCGCGCGCTGCCCGTAGGCCTGCACCACGACGCCGAACCCGTCCCACCCGGCGAGCGCGGGCTCGGACAGGACCGCCTCGATCACGTCGAGCGAGAGCGACAGGCGGTCGGCCTCTTCGGCGTCGATGTTGAGGCCCATGCGGGCGGATTTGGCCAGCAGCGCGAGCGAGCGCAGGCGCGGCACCAGCACGTCCATCACGGTGGCGCGCTGCGCCACCTCGTAGCGCGGGTGCAGCGCCGAGAGCTTGACCGAGATGCCGGGGTTGTCGCGGGTGTCGCGATGCGTGCAGGCCCCCGCGATGGCGGTGATCGCGCGGGAATAGCTCAGGTGATAACCGGTGGCGTCGGCCTCGGTGCGGGCGGCCTCGCCCAGCATGTCGTAGGAATAGGAATAGCCTTTCTTCTCCATCGCCGCCGCGCGGTCCATCGCGCTGTGGATGGTTTCGCCCAGCACGAACTGGCGGCCCATCTCGCGCATGGCGCGGCCCACGGCGGTGCGGATCACCGGCTCGCCCAGCCGCCGGACCGCGCCGCGCAGCGTGCCGACGAGGCCCGGCGCCTCGTCCTTGAGCACGCGGCCCGTGAGCATCAAGGCCCAGGTCGAGGCGTTGACCAGCGGCGAGGTGGAATGGCCCATGTGCTTGCCCCAGTCCGAGGGGGCGATCTTGTCTTCGATGAGCGCGTCGATCGTGTCGGCATCGGGCACCCGCAAGAGCGCCTCGGCAAGGCACATGAGCGCGATGCCCTCCTCGGTCGAGAGCCCGTATTCGGCGAGGAACACCTCCATCAGCCCCGGGCTCGACTGCCCGCGGATGGCGCGCACCAGATCGGCCCCGCGCGCAACGATGCGGGCGCGGTCGGCCTCCGAAAGCGCCGCCTCGGCGATCAGCCGGTCGAGCACGGCGCGCTCGTCCGCGTAGGTCTCAAGCTCGATGGTGCGGCGCGTATCGGTGTCGTAAGGCATGTCATCCCCCTTGTTTGCGAGGCCATCGTAACACCGGTTCAGGCGTGACTTTTCCCGTTTGCTGTGCTTTGACAGGTCGATCCGATCATAAAAGGGGGTGATCATGGGCCAGACCGACCATTCCGATCTCGACCGGTTCGACCGGGCGATTCTGCGGGTTCTGGCCTCGGACGGGCGGATCAGCGTGACCGATCTCGCGCGCGAGATCGGGCTGTCGAAATCGCCCACGCAGGCACGGCTGCGGCGGCTTGAAAAATCCGGGGTGATCACCGGTTACCGGGCGTTCTTCGATCCGATCCGGCTGGGGCTCGATCATGTGAGCTTTGTCGAGGTGCGGCTCGACAACACCCGCGAGAGCGCGCTCGCGGCGTTCAACGCGGCGGTCGCGAAAATCCCCGAGATCGAGCAGGCGCACCTGATCGCGGGCAGTTTCGACTATCTGCTGAAGGTGCGCACGCAGGACATGGCCGATTACCGGCGCGTGCTGGCCGAGGCGATTTCCACCCTGCCGCATGTCGCGAGCACCTCGACCTATGTGGCGATGCAGGCGGTCAAGGAAACCGTGCTTGGCGATGTGATTTGATTTCGCGCGCATCCGTGCCATGATGCCGGGCATGAGACGCGCGGCCATCCTTGCGACGATCTGCCTGCCCGCGGGCGCGCTGGCCTGCCCGGCACCGCCCGATCACCGCGCGGCGCTCGACACGCTGTTTGCACAGGTCGCGCAGGCCGAGACCGAGCGTGAAGCGCGCCTGCTCAACAACGAGATGTGGGAACTCTGGGCCGATGCGCCCGACGACCATGCGCAGACCCTGCTCGACGAGGGGATGACGCGGCGCGCCTCGCACGATCTGGGCGGGGCGGCGGCGGCGTTCGACGCGCTGGTGGCCTACTGCCCGGACTATGCCGAAGGCTACAACCAGCGCGCCTTCGTCAATTTCATCCGTCAGGATTACGCCGCCGCACTGCCGGACCTCGAGCGCGCGCTCGATCTGTCGCCGCGCCATCTGGGGGCGCTTACCGGCCACGCCATGACGCTGATGGCGCTGGAGCGACCGGGCGAGGCGGCGCTGGTGCTGCGCCGTGCCCTCGACCTCAACCCGTGGCTGGCCGAACGGCACCTGTTGCCGGTGCTGGAACAGGCCGAAGAGGATATCTGAGGCGCGCGGCCCTTCCCGACAGGGGCAATCCTGACAGCCGGGAGCGGTCTTGCGACAGGAGGGGCGTGCGCCGCGCTCTGGCCGGGAAA
>CAJXKX010000140.1 GCA_913055965.1 uncultured Roseovarius sp. | reverse complement strand
AGAAGAGGACCGCCATCCCAAGATCGGCAACGGCGTGCTGATCGGCGCGGGCGCCAAGGTGCTGGGCAATATCAAGGTGGGCGATTGCAGCCGCGTGGCCGCGGGCTCGGTCGTGCTGCAGGAGGTGCCGCCGTGCAAGACCGTGGCGGGCGTGCCCGCGCGCATCGTCGGCGAGGCGGGCTGCGATCAGCCCTCGGTCAGCATGGATCAGCTGCTCGGCGTGCGCGGTTCTGACGAGGAGTAGGAACAGGGCGCGGTCCTCTCCGGAGCGCGCGCAGGACACGGCAACCGGCCCCGCCCGTCAGGCGGGGCCGGTTCGCGTTTCAGGCCAGCATCACCATCGGATTCTCGAGGTTGTCGACGATCTGCTGCAACAGTTCGGCCCCGAGCGCCCCGTCGATCACCCGGTGATCGACCGACAGCGTCACCGACATGACGGTGGCGACGGTCAGTTCGCCATCCGCGCCGACCACCGGCTTCTTCAGCCCGGCGCCAACAGCGAGGATCGCGCCATGCGGCGGGTTGATCACCGCGTCGAAATTCTCGATCCCGAACATGCCGAGGTTGGAAATGGCAAACGTGCCGCCCTGGTATTCCTGGGGCGCAAGCTTGCGGTCGCGGGCGCGTTTGGCGAGGTCCTTCATCTCCGCCGAGAGGGCCGAGAGCGATTTCATCTCGGCATCCTTCAGCACGGGGGTGAATAGCCCGCCCTCGATGGCCACCGCCACCGCCACGTCCGACGGCTTGAGCTTGAGCACCCGGTCGCCCGCCCAGACGGCATTGGCATCGGGCACCGCCTGCAATGCGAGTGCGCAGGCCTTGATGATGAAGTCGTTGACCGACAGCTTCACGCCGCGCGGCTCCAGCTGCTTGTTCAACTCGCCGCGAAACTTCATCAGCGCGTCGAGCCTGATCTCGCGCCGAAGGTAGAAATGCGGCACCGTCTGCTTGGCCTCGGTCAGGCGCGCGGCGATGGTGCGGCGCATCCCGTCGAGCTTGACCTCCTGATACTCGCGGCCTTCGTACATTGCCGCCACGGCATCGGCGGAGGGACCGGCGGGCGCAGCCGCCGGGGCAGGAGCAGGGGCCTTGTCCGCAGGCTTGGCGGCCTCCTTCGCGGGGGCTGCGGCGGCGGGCTTGGCCCCCTCCACATCGGCGCGCACGATGCGCCCATGCGGGCCCGAGCCCGTGATCTGCGTGAGATCCAGCCCCTTCTCGGCGGCGATCCGGCGGGCGAGCGGCGAGGCGAAGATGCGCGCGCCGCTCTCGTCCTTGGGGGCTGCGGGGGCAGGGGTGTCGGACTTGGCGACCGGCTCTGCGCTCTTGCCCTTGTCGGCCCCTTCGCCGCCAGAGGCGTCATCCCCGGCGGGTGCGTCGGCCTCCGCCGATTTCGGGGCGCCCGCGTCGCTCGCGATATCGTCGGCGCTCTCGCCCTCTTCCAGCAGCACGGCGATGGGGGTGTTGACCTTGACCCCCTCGCTGCCCTCGGCCACGAGGATCTTGCCGATGGTGCCTTCGTCCACGGCTTCGAATTCCATCGTGGCCTTGTCGGTCTCGATCTCGGCCAGCAGATCGCCCGCGTTGACGGTATCGCCCTCCTTGACCAGCCATTTGGCAAGCGTCCCCTCTTCCATCGTGGGCGAGAGGGCGGGCATGAGAATTTCGGTTGGCATTAGTTGTCCTCCCGCACGACGATACGGTCAAATGGTCTGCGGACTACACCGCCCTTGATTTTCGATTCAGCGGCTTTCACGATCTCTTCGATGTTATTTTCAACCCAAGCATCGCGATCATCGTCTGAACAGTCGTCTCCCACTTCGTCGTCGAGTAATTCTGCCGGAATGCATACAATATGCTTGTGGTCAGGCGCGTTCAGGCGGAATTCTCGACCATTTCCATCAGTGGACTGTTTTATCGAGACTTTTGACATTCTCACCTCCTTACCGGTAGGTCACTTGGCGCACGGCGTCGATCACCTCTTGGGTCGAGGTCAGCGCCAGCTTTTCCAGATTGGCGGCGTAGGGCATCGGCACGTCCTTGCCGGTGCAGTTGATCACCGGCGCGTCGAGATAGTCGAAGGCCTGCTGCATCAGCACCGCCGAGATATGGTTGCCGATCGAGGCCACGGGCCAGCCTTCCTCCACCGTCACGCAACGGTTGGTCTTCATCACCGAGGCGATCACCGTGTCGGTATCCATCGGGCGCAGCGTGCGCAGGTCCACGACCTCGGCCTCGATGCCGTCCTCGGCCAGCTTCTCGGCGGCCTCGAGCGCGTAGGTCATGCCGATGCCAAAGCTCACGATGGTCACGTCCTCGCCCTCGCGCCAGATCTTGGCCTTGCCGAAGGGGATGGTGAAATCGTCCAGCTTGGGCACCTCGAAGGACCGCCCGTAGAGGATCTCGTTTTCCAGGAACACGACCGGGTTGGGGTCGCGGATCGCGGTCTTCAGGAGGCCCTTGGCGCAGGCCGCCGAATAGGGCTGCACCACGCGCAGGCCGGGCACCTGCGAATACCACGCGGCGTAATCCTGGCTGTGCTGCGCGCCCACGCGCGCCGCCGCGCCGTTGGGGCCGCGAAACACGATGGGGCTGCCCATCTGCCCGCCCGACATATACAGGGTCTTGGCCGCCGAGTTGATGATCTGGTCGATGGCCTGCATGGCGAAGTTCCAGGTCATGAATTCGACGATGGGCCGCAGGCCGCCCCACGACGCGCCCACGCCGATCCCGGCGAACCCGTGCTCGGTGATCGGCGTGTCGATCACGCGCTTGCCCCCGAACTCGTCGAGCAGGTTCTGGGTGATCTTGTAGGCACCCTGGTATTCGGCCACCTCCTCGCCCATGATGAAGACGGTATCGTCGCGGCGCATCTCCTCGGCCATGGCCGCGTTCAGCGCCTCGCGGACGGTCTTCTTCTCCATCTCGGTGCCTTCGGGCCAGTCGGGGCTGGTGTCGGACTTGGGGGCGGCGGGCGCCTTGGCCTCGGCGGGGGCGGATTTCGGGGTTTCCGCCGCGTCGCTGTCATCCTTGGCCTCGGAGGCCGAAGCGCTTGATGCCGTGTCGATGTCGTCGGCGCTTTCGCCTTCCTCCAGCAAGACGGCGATGGGGGTGTTGACCTTGACGCCTTCGGTGCCTTCCTCGATCAGGATCTTGCCGATGGTGCCTTCGTCCACCGCCTCGAATTCCATCGTCGCCTTGTCGGTCTCGATCTCGGCCATTATGTCACCGGCATTGACGGTGTCGCCTTCCTTGACCAGCCATTTCGCGAGCGTGCCTTCTTCCATCGTCGGCGAGAGGGCGGGCATGAGAATTTCGGTTGCCATTGTCGTCGTTCCTCAAATTTCGTCGCGCAGATCAAGGCGCTGTTCGATACGCGCAAGGCGCGCGGCGAGTTCGGCGATGCGTCCGTCCTGCGTGGCCTCGCCCTGAAGGAAAGCCGCCTGATGCACCTTTTGCTGACGGATTTCGGAAAGAATTTCCGTCTGTCCGGTTTCCAGGCGTCCGAGACGGTCCTGAATCCGTTTCAGATGTTCGATGATCAGGTCCTGCGGAGCGGTCATTGGGCCGCCTCCTCCTGCGGTGCCACGTCGGCGATGATGTCGGTCCAGAGTTCCTCGACCGCCGGTTCGGGGCTTTCCTTGGCGAAGTCGGCGGACTTGTTGACCACGTCCTTGATCTCCTTGTCGATCGCCTTGAGATCGTCCTCGCTCGCGTGCCCGCCCGACAGGAGCAGGTCGCGCACATGCTCGATGGCGTCTTTTTCCTCGCGCATCTTCTGCACCTCCTCGCGGGTGCGGTATTTCGCGGGGTCCGACATCGAGTGGCCGCGATAGCGGTAGGTCTTGATTTCCAGGATATAGGGGCCCTTGCCGGACCGGCAATGCGCCACGGCCTTTTCGCCGGCCTCCCTGACCGCCAGCACATCCATGCCGTCCACCGCCTCGCCGGGGATGCCGAAGGCCGCGCCGCGCGTGTAGATGTCGGGGGTCGAGGTCGAGCGCTTCTGCGAGGTGCCCATGGCGTACTGGTTGTTCTCGATCACGAAGACCACCGGCAATTCCCACAGCGCGGCCATGTTGAACGTCTCGTAGACCTGCCCCTGGTTGGCCGCGCCGTCGCCGAAATAGGTGAAGGTCACGCGGTCATTGCCGAGATACTTGTCGGCAAAGGCGAGCCCCGCGCCAAGCGGCACGTTCGCGCCCACGATGCCGTGCCCGCCGTAGAAGCGTTTCTCGGTCGAGAACATGTGCATCGAGCCGCCCTTGCCGCGGCTGTAACCGCCCTCGCGGCCCGTCAGTTCGGCCATCACGCCGTTCGGGTCCATCCCGCAGGCGAGCATGTGGCCGTGATCGCGGTAGGTGGTGATGCGGCGGTCGCCCTCTTCGGCGGCGGCCTCGAGCCCGACGACGACGGCCTCCTGGCCGATATAGAGATGGCAGAACCCGCCGATCAGCCCCATCCCGTAGAGCTGGCCCGCCTTCTCCTCGAATCGGCGGATCAACAGCATGTCGCGGTAATAGGCCTTGAGCTCGTCGGCGGAAACATTTGGTTTCGCGTTGCTTTTCCGGGGGGCCATGCGCTGCTCCTCCTTGCTCTCGGAAATGGTTTAGCGTTAAACGATCTATTACAGCAAACACGCTTTCGTTGCGAGACCGAATTTTCCGGGCAGGCCGCGTGATCTCCGCGCGCGTCATCAGCCGGCTTGACCGGATGATCGCTGAGGCGGGAGATCGTCGGGTCGGGCCCTGGGATTACGGGGGAGGGAATGACGGCGGCGGGCGTCCGAACGCCCGCGCCGCTCAGCGGATCACGATCTCGTCGCCGCGCAGCAGCCCCAGCACGTCGCGCGCCTGCTCGTCGAGCAGGTCGATGTCGAGATACGCGTCCGACAGCCGGTGCGTGAGGTTCTCCATCCGGGCGACCTCCGCCTCGAGTTCCGCAAGCTGCCGGGCGATGGTGGCGTTCTGCGCCTCGATCTCGGCGCGGCGGAACAGGCCGTAATCGCCCTGCACCGCGGCATAGGTGAAATAGGCCGCGAGAAAGAACGCGACGGTCAGCCCGATGAGGGCGCCCCAGGGGCGGCTCTTGGATTCCATGCTCGGCTCCTCGGCGCGCGGTCTGCTCGCCGCGCTTCAGGGCCAAGGATGCCACAGGCCGCGCCGCTTGTGAATCCCCTTTCCCCGCCCGTCGGCGATGCGTAGCCTTTGGCCGAGGAGGATCGCCACCATGCCCGACAGCCCCGCAAGCGCCCGCCTTGGCACCCACGACGTCACCAACCAGCCCGCGCCGCGCGGCGATCTCGATCTCTGGGCGGGCGACGCGGCGCTGCGGACCCATGCGCGGGCGGCGGGGGCGGATGCCGCGCTTCTGGGGGATTTCGGGGCGGCGATCGGCACCGCGGAGATGCGCGCGGCGGGCCGCGACGCGAACCGCCACCCGCCCGAATTCGTGCCCTTCGACGCGGCCGGGCGGCGGCTCGACGAGGTGCGCTTTCACCCCGCCTATCACGACCTGATGCGCACGGGCATCGGCGCGGGCTATGCCGCGATCCCGTGGGAGGGGGCGGCGGGCGGCCATGCCACCCACGCCGCGATGGTCTATCTCCTGTCGCAGGTCGAGCCGGGCGTGTGCTGCCCGATGACCATGACCTATGCCGCCGTGCCCGCGCTCCGCGCCGACCCTGCGCTCCTGGCGGAGTGGGTGCCCAGGCTCACCGCGCGGCTCTACGATCCGGCGGCGCGCCCGCTGGCGGCCAAGGGCGGCGCGACCATGGGCATGGCGATGACCGAGAAGCAGGGCGGCTCGGACGTGCGCGCCAACACCACGACAGCCGTGCCCGATGGCGATCATTACCGGCTCACCGGGCACAAGTGGTTCTGTTCCGCGCCGATGTCCGACGGGTTCCTGACATTGGCGCAGGCGACGGGCGGGCTCACCTGTTTTCTGGTGCCGCGCTGGCTCGACGAGGGGCGCAATGCCATCCACATCCAGAGGCTAAAGGACAAGCTGGGCAACCGCGCCAACGCCTCCGCCGAGATCGAGTATCACGGCGCGCTCGG
>CAJXKX010000139.1 GCA_913055965.1 uncultured Roseovarius sp. | reverse complement strand
CGATGAAGATGGCCGCCGCCGGGGGCCGGTCGCGCGCCAGCACGTCGCTGTAGCCCGCCCGCAGCGCGCCGAGGAGCATCCTGTCGCGCACCGGACGGCCATTGACGAAGAGGTGCTGCGCCACCGCGGCCCCCCGCGAATAGGTGGGCAAGGCGGCCAGCCCCGAAAGGCGCAGCCCCTCGCGCTCGGCCTCGATGCGGATCGCGTTGTCGGCGAACTCGGCCCCGAGGATGCGCCGCACCCGCCCCGCCAGCGCATCGAACAGATCGCCCGTCTCGGCCTCGGCGCGAAAACTCACGCGCCCCTCGCCGCCGCCCGACACGTCGCGCAGCACGAAGCCCACATGCGGCGCGGCCAGCGCCAGCCGCTTGACGGTGTCGGAGATGGCCTGCGCTTCGGCCCGCTCCGTCCGCAGGAACTTGAGCCGCGCGGGCGTGGCGTGAAACAGGTCGCGCAGCGTGACGGTGGTGCCGCGCCCGCGCGCCGCCGGTTTCACCGCGCCCATCCGCCCGCCGGTCACCGCGATCTCGGCCGCCTCGAACCCCTCGGCGCGCGCGGTGATGGTCAGCCGCCCGACCGCCCCCAGCGACGGCAGCGCCTCGCCGCGAAAACCGAAGGAATGGATGTCGAGCAGGTCCGAGCCGTCGATCTTGGAGGTGGCGTGGCGCGCCAGCGCGAGGCCCAGGTCGTCGGGCGCGATGCCGCAGCCATCGTCGCTCACGCGGATGAGCGTCTTGCCGCCATCGGCCTGCGCGATCTCGATCCGCGAGGCGCCTGCGTCGAGCGCGTTCTCGACCAGTTCCTTGACCGCAGAGGCGGGCCGCTCGATCACCTCACCGGCGGCGATGCGGTTGATCGCGGCCTCGTCGAGTTGGCGGATGACGGGGCGAGCGGCGCTTATGTTGGGGTGCGGGCTGTTCATCCCGCAATACCTAGCATGGCGCCGGGCGATTCTGCCAGAGCGGCCTTGCCCCCGCGCGCCGCTCAGCGGGCGATGCGCCCGGCCTGCCGCAGCGCCAGCGCCGCTATGGTCAGCGACGGCCCCTCGCCGCCGCCCGAGCCGGGAAAGACGCTCGCATCGGCGATCCAGAGATTGGGGTGGTCAAAGCTGCGGCCCCATGGGTCGGTGACGGCCGTGGCGCTGTCCGCCCCCATCCGCGCGGTGCCGAAGACATGGGTGGCGGTGAACGCGTCCCACGATCCGTACTCCTCGGCGAGCGTCTCGGCCCCCGCAGCGCGCAGCAGGCGGCGCGCAGTGCGGGCCATGTGATGCAGCATCGCGAGGCTGTTGTCGGTCAGCACCGAGTGGATCACCGGCAGCGGCACGCCGTCGCTGTCGCGCTCCTCGTCCGAGAGCGTCACCCGGCTGCGCGCATCGGGGATGACGGCCCCGGTCGCGCCGACGGTGATCGCGCCGCCGAACGCGGCGCGCAGCTGTGCCTTGAACTCGGTGCCGAAGCCGGGCAGCAGCCGCGTGGCATAGGCGGCGGGGCCGGTCAGGCCGATCTCCTGCACCGCCGAGGTATAGCGGCATCCCCCCACCGCGCCCGGCACCGCCCCCGGCGCGTTCTCGGCCCAGCAGACCGCGTCGGCGGGCAGGCCCTTGTGACTGTCGGCGAGGCCCGGCAGCAGCGCCGTCGCATGCCAGGACAGCGTTTCCATGAAGTTGCGCCCGACCTGCCCCGAGCCGTTGGCCACTCCCTCGGGCAGGTCCGGGCCATGCGAGGCCAGGAGCAGGCGCGGCGTCTGCACCGCGCCCGCGGCGAGGATCAGCACCGGCGTTTCCTGCCGGTGCGTCGCGCCCGCGTGGTGATACCGCACCGCCGCCACCTCGCCCGTGCGCGCCACCTCGATCCGCGTCACGCGCGCCTCGGGGATAAGCGTCAGGTTTCCCGTGGCCTCGGCATGGCGCAGAAAGGTCACGTCGGCCGAGCCCTTGTCGCCGATCGGGCAGCCGCGCGAGCACTGCCCGCAATAATTGCAGGCGGGCCGGTCGTCCCAGGGCTGTGAAAGCGCGGCGCGGGCATTGGCCTCGAAGGGCAGGCCGAGGCCCTCCCCGGCCTCTGCCAGCCGCCGCGCGGCGGGGCTGAGCGGGTGGGCGGGCAGCGGATAGGGCGATGAGCGCCACCGCGCGCCCGCCTCAACCGGCCCGGCCACGCCGATCAATGCCTCGGCCTGCGCGTAGAACGGCTCCAGGTCGGCATAGGAGAGCGGCCAGTCGGCCCCCGCCCCGTGATCGCGCGCCAGCGTGAAACTCTCGGGATGCAGCCGGTGCGCCTCGCCCACGTAATGCAGCGTGCTGCCGCCCACGCCCAGCACATGGGCATAGCCGGTGCGGCTCGGGCCGCGGCGGTCGGGCAGGGGCGCGCGGCCTGCGGCGGCGCTCCAGCCCTGCAGGGTGGCGTCGCCGGGATCGAGCGTGCCCAGATCGCCGTAGCGGATGCGCGCGCGGCTGCCCTCGGGGGCGGGAAAGGGGCGGCGCTCCCAGTCGGGGGTGTCGAGCGGATAGTCGCGCGCGGGATCGAAGCGTGGCCCCGCCTCGAGCAGCAGCACCCTCAGGCCCGCGCGCGTCAGCGCCCAGGCCGAGGCCGCGCCGCCCGCGCCCGACCCCACGATCACGACATCAGCGCGCATCGCTCACCCCCATGGCGGCGGATAGCCCTCGGGCTGCGGGGCGGGATTGATCGGCAGGTCGGCCACGGTTTCTGCCCGCGCGTGGTAGAGTTCCATCGCGAATTGCCGCATCACGAAGAAGAACCGCCCCGGCACCTGTGCCCGGTCCGCCTGCTCCAGGAAACGCAGCACGTCATGGCGTGTCGATGCGGGCAGGTCGGCAAAGGCGCGCGGCGCGTCCAGCCCGTCGAGCCATCCGGTGCCCAGTGCGATCAGCCGGTGCAGGTCCGAGCCTTGGGGCGCGTAGGCGAGGATCTCCTCGGCGATGCCCAGCGTCGAGGCCGCCGGTCCGAAAGCATCCTCGGGCAGCAGCGTGTCGAGAAAGGCCGCGAGGGCGGGTCTGCGGATCGCGGGGGCCTGGGCATGCGCGGCCAGTCCCGTCAACGCAGCAAGACATCCTCCCGCCAGCGCGGCCAGAGCCGCGCGGCGGGAGGGCGTGGGTCGGTGTGAGGCGGTCATGCGTGTCGCGACGGCCCAGGCCAGGGTTTCAGGCGATCAGAAATCCGCCGTGTCCACGTAGTACCCGTCGCTGCCCATACAGTCATCATAAGACTCGCACCCGCCGCCCTTGATCGGCCCCCCGGGAACCAGCACGGTACGCGGCCGGTCGTCGAAATCGCCATAGGTATGGGCACCCACATAGCCGCTGAACGTGCCGTCAAAGCCCAGCAGACCGCCGAAATTGTAGTAGTTGCCGAGCGCGCCGAGCACCGCGTAGGGCGAACCGCCCAGCCCGATGCCAAGCCCGGCCTCGGCTGCGATATCCTCGTCGCCCGCAAAGCCGGTCACGCGCACGCTCGGGGTGCCGCCCCGGCCCAGCAGATCGAAATGACCCGACAGGCGCGCGCCCGTCACGTCGCCGCCGCGATCCGTTTCGCGGTAGATCACGCCGATCACGCCCTCGAGCGTGGACGTGCCGCCGAAGACCCAGTTGAGACCGGCGAAGATCGCGGTATCGTCCTCGGTGCTCGGCCCGACCAGAACGGGCGGCGCGACATTCGGGGGCTGCGTGCTCATTCCGGCCACGGATGCCGTGGCCATGGTGGCCGCCCCGATGAAGGCAGCGCTGCGAAGCAAGGTCTTCATGACAAACTCCATTTGTGTATCACGATTTTGTTAACGGTTTCCGTGCGATCTGTCCAGTTGTTTGCGCGGTGCAAAAGGCCCCGGGCGCGTACGCCCGGGGCCGGTTTCTCGTCAGGCTGACAGGGAAGAGGAGAGATCAGCCCTTGGAGAATTCGGGGTAGGCTTCCATGCCGAGTTCGGCCATGTCGAGCCCGGTCATTTCCTCTTCCTCGCCCACGCGGATGCCCACGGTGGCCTTGAGGATGAACCACAGCACCAGGCTCGCCACGAAGGTGAAGGCACCATAGGCCGCGATCCCCAGAAGCTGCGTGCCGAGGCTCGCGTCGCCGTTGTAGAACACCACCGCGATGGTGCCCCAGATGCCCGCGAACAGGTGCACCGGGATGGCGCCGACCACGTCGTCGATCTTGAGCTTGTCGAGCATCGGCACGGTCAGCACCACGATGATGCCGCCCACGGCCCCGATCCACAGCGCACCGAACAGCGTGGGTGCCAGCGGCTCGGCGGTGATCGACACGAGACCGGCCAGCGCGCCGTTGAGCACCATGGTAAGGTCCGGCTTCTTGTACATCAGCTGCGTCAGGATCAGCGCGGTCACGGCACCCGATGCGGCGGCCATGTTGGTGTTGGCGAAGATGCGGCTCACGTCCGAGACGTCACCCACCGTGCCCATGGCCAGCTGCGAGCCGCCGTTGAAGCCGAACCAGCCCAGCCACAGGATGAACGTGCCGAGCGTGGCGAGCGCCAGGTTCGAGCCCGGGATCGGGTTCACCTTGCCGTCCTTGCCATACTTGCCGAGGCGCGGCCCCAGCACGATGGCCCCGGCCAGCGCGGCCCAGCCGCCCACCGAGTGCACCACGGTCGAGCCCGCGAAATCCGAGAAGCCCGCCTCGCTGAGCCAGCCGCCGCCCCACTGCCAGGACCCCGAGATCGGGTAGAATACGCCCGTCAGGACCACGACGAAGGCGAGGAACGGCCACAGCTTGATCCGCTCGGCCAGCGCGCCCGACACGATCGAGGCGGTGGCGGCGACGAACACCAGCTGGAAGAAGAAGTCGGAGCCGACCGAGGCATAGTCGAGCGCCGCGTCCGCCGCGGCCACGCCCACCGGGTCGAGCGTCGTCGTCACGAAGAAGCTGCCGACATAGCCGTTGAACTCGCCCGGATACATCAGGTTGAAGCCCATGAGCCAATACATGATCGCCGCCACCGAATAGAGCGCGATGTTCTTGGTCATCTGCATGGTGACGTTCTTCGACCGCACTAGCCCGCCCTCGAGCATGGCAAAGCCCGCGGCCATGAAGAACACCAGAAAGCCCGCCATGCAGAACAGCAGGGTGGTCATGATATAGGGGCCGATCTCGTCGAACCCGGGGGCCGGGGCATCCTGTGCCATGGCCAGAGACGGCAGCGCGATGAACGCGGCTGCGGCAAGTCCCTTGTGCGTGAAGCGTTGCATGTTCATTTCCTTTCCCTCGCGCGCTCTTAAAGCGCGTCCTCGTTGGTCTCGCCCGTGCGCACGCGCAGGGCCTGCTGGATGTCGAGCACGAAGATCTTGCCGTCGCCGATCTTGCCGGTGCGCGCGGCCTTGGTGATCGTGTCCACGACCTGGTCGGCCATGGCGGCCGAGACGGCGACCTCGAGCTTGATCTTGGGCACGAAGTTCACGGCGTATTCGGCCCCGCGGTAGATCTCGGTATGGCCCGACTGCGCGCCGAAGCCCTTGATCTCGGTGACCATCATGCCGCGGACGCCGATGCCGGTGAGTGCCTCGCGGACCTCCTCGAGCTTGAATGGTTTGATCGTTGCGATGATGAGTTTCACGTCTTCCCCTTTCGGTTGGCGCGCGTGATCCGTGCGCTTTGCAGGTGCAGAAAAATCGCTCTGCCCTCGTGCGGGAAGGGAAATGCGGGGTTTGACACGGCGCGGATCGGCAAAAATGAGCAATATTTGTGCATATGCGCGGATATGATCACATTTTGTGCAAATTGAAGACGCTCGACCCGTGGCCACGGGTCTCTACATCGCCGCGCAGCCGCACTAGACTGTGCGGCAATCGCGAAAACGGCCGGGCAGGGCAGGCATGGGCACTTCGAAACGACGCAAACCGCCGCTCGCGGCCCCGAAGCGCGCATCCAAAGGCCGCGCCAGCGCGCGCAAGCGCCCGCGGCGCAAGCCGCGCGCGCGGTCGCGCAACCCGCTGGTGCGGCTGGTGCGGGCGGTGCTGGGGCTGGTGGGGCGCCTGGCCTGGGCCATCGGCTGGCGCGTGACCGCGGTGACGCTGCTGATCACCGGCCTCGCCGTGGC
>CAJXKX010000138.1 GCA_913055965.1 uncultured Roseovarius sp. | reverse complement strand
CCTGCCGCACCGTGGCACGCGGATGCACGAGGGTCCGGAACAGTACCTCGAACACCGCGCGGTGCCAGTCGCCGCCCGCCACCGCAAGAGGGTTGTCGTGGATCATCAGCCGCACCGGGCGGCCCGCCGCGATCTCCACCCGCCCCGACCCGGCGAAGGTCCAGGCATGGGCCGCGATCGCCCGCAACAGCAGCGGCGCCGCCAGCCGCGCGGGCAACACCCGCAGCACGGCGCGGGCGGGCGCGGGGATGCGGTTTTGCAGGATGTACGCGCCCGTGCGCCGCCCCGCCTCGCGCGAGACGCGGGTCGCGGTCTCGGGCGGCAGCACGGCGGGCAGCGCGCGCAGCAGCGCCGCAGCGTCGCGTTCGGGCACCATGTCCTCGGGGGGCGCGTCGAGCATCGCCCCCAGCCCCGCCGCGTCGAACACCTGCCGCGCCAGCGCCCGCCCGCCCTGCGCCTCGAGCGCCGCCGCCGTCTGCAATATCGCGTTCGGGCCGACGCGCGCGGCGTCGCTCATTCCGCTGCGGTGCCGGGGCGCAGGATGGGGATATCGTCGTCGATCTGCCCGCCCCCGCCGCAGGCGCGCGCCGCCGCCATCTCGGCCTTCTTCGCCTTGATCTGGTCGCGCACGCTCGCCTTGCGCTCGGCGGCGCGGGCCTTGCGGTCGGCCATCGCCTCCCAGTCCGCCATCTGCGCGTCGGCGATCTGGCGCGTGTCGTCGAACTGGAAATCCACTTTTTCCTTGGATTGCGGCCCCCAGTAGCCGACCTTGCCGAGATCGTAGAAAGTCCGCGCGAATCCAGCCTTGGCGAATGCCCTGAGACAGCCCAGCAGGTACTTGCGCCGGAATCCGCGCCCCCGCCACGGATAGTGGAACAGCGCCTTGATCATGTAGAAGCGGCGGTAATTGTGCATCACCCGGTCCAGCAGCGTGGCGCGGTCCATCGCCTCGGGCTTCATGATCGGCGTGACGAAATTGTACTTCTCGAAGTCGAACACCTCGACCTTGTCGCGCAACTCCTGGAACAGCGGGGTGAAGGGCCAGGGCGTGTACATCGTCCAGTTGGCAAGATCCGGGTTCCAGTCGCGGGCAAAGCGATAGGTCTCCTCCAGCGTCTCCTCGGTCTCGTTGTCGAGGCCCACGATGAACTGCGCCTCGGTAAAGATGTCGGCCTCGCGCAGCAGGCGGATCGCCTCCTTGTTCTGCTCGACCTTGGTCTCCTTGTTGAAGAGATCGAGCTTCATCTGTGCCGCCGCCTCAGTCCCCAAGGAGATATGCACGAGCCCCGCGCGCCGCCACAGCGGCAGCATATCCTTGTCGCGCTGAATGTCCGTCACGCGGGTGTTGATGCCCCATTTCACGCGGTCGGGCAGACCGCGCCGGATCAGTTCCTCGCAGAACTCGGTGAATTTCTTCTTGTTGATGGTCGGCTCCTCGTCGGCGAGGATGAAGAAGCCGACGCCGTGATCGTTCACCAGTGCCTCGATCTCGTCCACCACCTTTTGCGGGTCGCGCACGCGGTAGTCGCGCCAGAATTTCCATTGCGAGCAGAACGAGCAGGTGAACGGACAGCCCCGCGCCAGGCTCGGGATCGCCAGCCGCGTGTTGAGCGGGATATAGACGTATTTCTCCCAGTCGAGGATCGACCAGTCGGGCACGATCCCGTCGAGGTCCTTGACCGTAGGCGCGGCGGGCGTGGCTATGATCTCGGTGCCGTCGGTATAGGCGATGCCCTTGATCCGTTTGCGCTCGGTCATCCAGCGCCCGTCCTCGACCGCGCGCACGAAATCGAGAAACACCTCCTCGCCCTCGCCGCGCACGATGGCGTCGATATGCGGGGCCTCGGACAGCACCTGCTTGTACATGAACGTCGCGTGCACGCCCCCCAGCACCGTCACCGCCCCCGGCGCGGCCTCGCGCGCGATCTCCAGCGCGCGTTCGGCGCGGTAGATCGACGGCGTGATCGCGGTGCAGCCGACGATATCGGGCCTGAGCGCGGCGATCCGGTCGCGCAGCTCGTCCTCCTCGATGTTGTGGGTCATCGCGTCGATGAAATGGATGTCGGTGTAGCCTGCGGCCTTGAGCGGCCCGGCGAGATAGGCCACCCAGGCGGGCGGCCAGTTGCCCGCGATCTCGGCACCGCCGGAATGGTAATTGGGGTGGATCAGAACCAGTCGCATGTCAGCCTCCTATGTCAACTCAAGTTGACAGTTCTGGCGTCATCAAGATTTGACATGGATCAAGTCAGGCCGGAAACTCCGGCAGTTTTTCCGCCCCGGCGAATATCTGCGCCGCGTGATCGCGCAGGTAGATGCGCAGCCAGGGGGTGAAATCGGCAGGGCTGCGCCGGATGCGTCGGTCCAGCGCCGCCCGCGTCACCCACTCCACCGCCATCACCTCGTCGGGGTTTGGGCGCGGCACGACCCGTGCGGGCACCTCGGCCACGAACACCTCGACCAGTTCATGCTCGATCAGCCCGCCCCCCACATCGGCGCGGTATTCCACCTGCCCCCGCGGCACGAGCGGCAGGCCACGCAGGCCAAGTTCCTCGTCCAGCCGCCGGTGCGCGCAGGCGAGCGGCGCCTCGCTCCAGCGCGGATGCGTGCAGCAGGTATTCGCCCACAGCCCCGGCGTGTGATATTTGCCCAGCGCCCGGCGCTGTATCAGCACCGCGTCGCCGCACAGCACGAAAACCGACACCGCCTTGTGCCGCAGCCCGCGCTGATGCGCCTCCAGCTTCTCGACGGCCACGAGATCGCCGTCGATCCATGTGGGGATCATCTCGGTCATGTGTGCGCGGGCGATACCAGCCCGGTCAGATGCGCGAGGTTCTTGAGCCCGATCCTGAGATGCGCCAGCGGGCGCGCGCGCACGAGTTTCTTGTTCATGTAGGCCTCGAAGGTCAGCCTCTGCACGTCGATGTCATGGCACAGCGAGACAAAGCGCTCGCGCCGCTCGTCCGATCTGTAATACGCATTCTGCATCGAGCCAAGCACGCGAAACACCGTCTTGTGCTCGCGCATGAACAGGCTGCGCGCCAGCCTCAAATCGCGCACCCGCCCCGAGGCAAGGCACGCGCTCGCCGCCGTGGCGGCCACACGGCCCCCAACCATCGCGTAATAGATGCCCTCGCCGGAGGATGGCGCCACCACCCCCGCCGCGTCGCCCGCCAGCACCACGTCGCACCCGTTGTCCCAGCGGTCCAGCGGCTTGAGCGGAATGGGCGCGCCCTCGCGGCGGATCGTGGGGCAGTCTGCCAGCCCCGAGGCCATGCGCAGATCGGCGGTGGCCTGCTTGAGGTCCACCCCCTTGACCATGCTGCCCATGCCGACGCTCGCGGATTTCCCGTGCGGAAACACCCAGCCGTAGAAATCCGGCGAGATGCGCCCGTCATAGACAACGTCGCAGCGCGCGGGGTCATACTCACCCACCGCGCCCGGCGCCTCTATGATCTCGTGATAGGCGATCACGTAGGGAATGCGGTCGCCCCCCGGCACCTCGTCGCGCGCCACGGTCGAGCGCGCGCCATCCGCGCCGATGACGAGGCGGGTGTCGAGGCGACGCTCGTTGCCGGTCACCTTGTCGCGATAGATGACGGCGGTGCCCTCGCCGTCGCGCTCGATGCGCAGGAAGGTGCCGGTGGCGCGGGCGGCCCCCGCCCGCGCCGCGCGGACGCGCAGGAACTCGTCGAAATGCTCGCGATCCACCATGCCGACAAAACCGTTCTCGATGGGGATATCCACGCGCCGACCGGTGGGCGAGATCATCCGCGCCGTGGTGATCCTGGCCACAAGCTGATCGTCGGGGATGTCGAAATCCGCGATCAGGCGCGGCGGGATCGCGCCGCCGCAGGGCTTGATCCGCCCCGCCCGATCCAGGAGCGCCACCTTGTGCCCCGACCGGGCCAGATCCTCGGCCGCCGTGGCCCCCGACGGGCCACCCCCGATTACAACGACATCATACATGGTCATTCTCCCGGAACGAGGGTCGCACCGCGGTCACGACCGTGATCTATCACCCTGAGCGCCAACAGCGCCGAGAGCACGAAAAGCCCCGCCTCGAAGGCGAAAACCGCGCCGAAGGCGGGGGCGTCGGCGGCCATCACCTTGCGCATCACGTCCACCGCCGCCGCCCCGGCCAGCCCGCCGAAACCGGCGGCGATCGCCTGCGCCGCGCCCCACAGGCCCATCCGCGTGCCCTCGCGCGATCCGCGCCCCTGCCCGGCCAGCGCCATCATCGCGCCGATGGCCGCGACCGCGAACATGCCGTTGAAAAAGCCCAGCGCGACGACCGCAGGGATCAGCGTCGCGGCCACCCCCGCGCTGCCCAGCATCGTGATCACGCCCAGTGCTGCGGCAGAGCCGAGGCACCCGGCCACCACCCAGTGCCGCAGCGATCCGATCCGCAGCCCGGTGGCGGCAAGGCCCACGGTCAGCATCCCCAGGAACACGCCGCCATTCTGCGCCCCCGAAAGCTGCGTGGATTGCCCCGGCGTCATGCCGAAGACGAGGCCCGCATAGGGCTCGAGGATCAGTTCCTGCATGAAATAAGCGGTCATCGACAGGAAAACGAAGATGGTGAAATTGCGCGCCGCGGGCTCGGCCCAGATTTCCGCCAGCCCCTCGCGAAACGGCATCCGCCGCGCCGCGGGCTCGGGCGTGGCATCCACGCGCGCCTCTATCCCCGCGATGGCCAGCGCCGTCACCACCACCGCGCCCAGCGCCACCACGCCCACCACCCTGAGCAGCAGCGCGGGCGAATACGGATCGAGGAACGCGCCCACCGTGGTCGCCGTGATCGCGATGCCCGCGATCATCATCAGCCAGGTGATCGTGGCCGCCGCAGCGCGCCTGCGCGCCGCGCAGGCGCTTGCCAGCAGCGCCAGCAGCGACGTGCCCGAGGCCCCGACGCCCACGCCGATCAGCGCATAGGCCAGCACCGACAGCGCCAGCCCCGCGCCGAACCGCGTCTCCATCGTCACCACGCCCAGCGCCGCCAGCCATCCGCCCGCCGCCAGCACCGCCATCCCGCCCACGATCCACCGGGTGCGGTTGCCGCTCGTGTCCGACAGAAAGCCCCAGTTGGGCCGCGTGATCTGAATGCCGTAATGCAGCCCCACCAGCAGGCCCGGCAACAGCGCGGGCAGCGCCAGCTCCACCACCATCAGCCGGTTGAGCGTCGAGGTCATGAGGACGACCACCGCACCCAGGCACATCTGCACCAGCCCCATGCGGAAAATCTGCAACCAGCCCAAGGTCATCCCGTCCCCCCGATCGTGCGAATGGCAAAGGCGGCGATCATCATGCCCGTGACATAGGCGGTAACGCCGGTGCCGTTATACCAGGGCGCGCGGCCCTTGGGATCGGATAGCAGAACCCGCATCGCCCAGATTTGACCGATGACAAGCGCACCGATGGCGGCTGCGTGAAAGGGCCGGTCCCAGCCCAGCAAGAGCGCGATCACCCCAAGCTGCGGCAGCGCCATGACCCAGCAGGCCACCCGTGCTGCCCGCTCGGGGCCCAGCGTGACCGGGAGAGAGTTCACCCCGGTCTGCCGGTCGCCTTCCAGTGCCTTGAAATCGTTGAGCGTCATGATCCCATGCGCACCCGCGGCGTAGAGTACGGCGATCATCACCACCTCCCACCGGGGGGCGCCGGCGGCCATCACGGCTGCGCCCGTGAACCAGGGCAGGCCCTCATAACACAGGCCCACCAGCCCGGGCCCCCAGAGCCCCGAGCGCTTCAGCCGCACCGGCTCGGCCGAATAGGCCCAGGCGCAGGCCACCGCCGCGACGGTCGCGCCGACGAAGAACGCCCCGAGCAGGACAGGTCCGAGCACGACCGTGAGGAAAGCGGTGGTCAACCGTCCGCGCAGGGTCACGCTTCCCCCAGAGGATTCTGCACCTGATGGTGCGATGCTGACACAAGCCAGATATTCCGCCGCGGTTGCCACCAGGAGTGTTGAGTGTCGGATTTTCCCGATGGAGCGAACCTCTGTCCATCGAGCAAGGACAGACTCCGTGCTGACATTCTCGCGCAGCGGCGCAAGCTGACGTCCGATCAGCTCACCCTGGCCGGTCGCCGGGTCGGGGCCACCGTA
>CAJXKX010000137.1 GCA_913055965.1 uncultured Roseovarius sp. | reverse complement strand
CGATCTCGATCTCGTCGAGGCCAACGAGGCCTTTGCCGCGCAGGCCTGCGCGGTGAACAAGGAGATGGGCTGGAACCCCGAGATCGTCAACGTGAACGGCGGCGCCATCGCCATCGGCCACCCGATCGGCGCATCGGGCTGCCGCGTGCTCAACACGCTGCTGTTCGAGATGCAGCGCCGCGATGCGAAAAAGGGCATCGCCACGCTGTGCATCGGCGGCGGGATGGGCGTCGCGCTCTGCGTCGAGCGTCCGTGACCGGCGCGCGGTGACGCGGGCTGCGATCATTGAAGGGGCGCCCGCACACGGCGCCCTTTTTTCCGGCCCGCCCCGGGGATAGCCGCGTCGCGGAGAATTTACCGCGCAACATTGTTGCGCTTATCGGGTCAAGCCGATAATCAAGTTACGAACCAAGCCATATCGGAGGACATCATGGCCAGAACTGCACTCGTCACCGGGGGATCGCGCGGAATCGGCGCCGCCATTTCCAAGGCGCTCAGGGAGGCGGGCTATACCGTCGCCGCCACCTATGCCGGCAACGATGAGGCCGCCGCGAAATTCACCGAGGAAACCGGCATCAAGACCTACAAGTGGAACGTGGCCGATTACGACGAGTCGAAATCCGGGATCGAACGGGTCGAGGCCGATCTCGGCCCCATCGACATCGTGGTGGCCAACGCGGGCATCACCCGCGACGCGCCCTTCCACAAGATGTCGCCGCAGCAGTGGAAAGAGGTGATCGACACCAACCTCACCGGCGTGTTCAACACCATCCACCCGGTATGGCCGGGGATGCGCGAGCGCGGCTTCGGCCGGGTGGTGGTGATCTCCTCGGTCAACGGCCAGAAGGGGCAGTTCGCCCAGGCCAACTATGCCGCGACAAAGGCCGGCGATCTCGGCATCGTGCGCAGCCTCGCCCAGGAGGGCGCGGCCAAGGGCATCACCGTCAACGCGGTCTGCCCCGGCTACATCGCCACCGAAATGGTCATGGCGGTGCCGGAAAAGGTGCGCGAGGCGATCATCGGCATGATCCCGGCGGGCCGTCTCGGCGAGCCCGAGGAGATCGCGCGCTGCGTGGGCTTCCTCGTCTCCGACGATGCGAGCTTCATCAACGGCTCGACCATCTCCGCCAATGGCGGTCAGTTCTTTTCCTGATCCCGCGAAAGCCGGGGCCGGGGCATCCGCCCGGCCCCGGCGCGCGTCAGGCGTTCACCGTCAGACGCTCGATCTCTTCCTTGATTTTCAGCTTCTGTTTCTTGAGGTCCGCGAGTTCAAGCGAGCTCACGCCAGGGGCGCGCTGCGCTTCTTCCACCTTTTCCGAGAGCACGTGATGTTTCTTCTTCAGTTCCTCGATGTGCGAACTCAAGCTCATTGGCTGTCTCCTCAGTGAAATGGGTGTCCAAAGGACATGGGAATTGCAGCACAGTTTTACAATTCTGTCACGCTGCGCCCGCGAGATGCGCGGTTTTTTTCCGACGGCTTTTTCGGCAAATCAGCGATGAAACGTCAGCGGCGCGGCACCGCGCAGCACCGAGGCCGTTGATGGCGTGAGATTTTCGCGGTCGGCCTCGTGGAGCGCCCCCTCGTGCAGCAGCCAGCCATCGCAGAGCCGCAGCGCCGCGCGCCCGCCCTTGCGCGCGCGCACCAGCACCAGCCGCGCCGCCCGCCCGCGCCGGGGAATCAGCGGCAGCACCTCGACCGAACCGCGCATCGCCGCCAGCAGGTCCGCCAGCCGCTCGGCACGGTGGATCACGCAGACATGCCCGCCGGGGCGGCACCGGCGCAGCGCCGCCGCCACCCAGTCGCCCAGCGGCAGCGCCTCGCCCAGCGCCCGCTCGCGCCCGGCATCGGCGGCGCGCGTGCCCGCATCCCGGTCGAACCAGGGCGGGTTGGCGATCACGTGGTCGAATTGCCGCTGCCGCAGCGCCTCGGGCATCTTGCCCGCGTCGCCCGTCACCACCTCCATCGCGATCCCGTTGCGTGCCGCGTTGGCGCGCGCCAGCGCCGCATAGGCGGGCTGCATCTCGAGCCCCGCCAGCCGCAGCCCCGGCACCCGCGCCCCGGCACAGAGCGCGGCCACCCCCGCCCCGCAGCCCAGGTCGAGCAGCGTCTCGCCCGCCCGCGCGGGCACCGCGGCGGCAAGCAGCACCGGGTCGATTCCCGCGCGATAGCCCGAGTGCGGCTGCGCGATCTGCAGCCGCCCGCCGAGAAAGGCATCGAGGCTCAGGGCGTCCTCGCCGAACGGCTCAGTCCTCAAGCGAGAACCCGTTGTCCAGAAGCGCCCGCCGCGCTGCGGCGAAATCCGCCTCGCGCACCAGCAGACGCCGCGGGAATATCCCGATAGACCCTTCGAGAACGCTCATGTTTACGTCCATTTCAAAGCAGTCTATATCCTCGCCCTGAAGCAGCGCCTTGGCAAACGCCATGCTTGCCATGTCGGTGGTGCGGTATAGCTGTTTCATGGCAGCGAGATAAGGACACCGACCACCGTTTGTCGAGAGCCGGGGGAGAAAATGAGCTTGGACGAGGCCGCCACCAAACCGCACGAGGCGCTCGCCGCGCATCTCGCCGCCAAGCTCGACGACGTCAACGCGCTGATCCGCGCGCGCATGGCCTCGCGGCACGCGCCCCGCATCCCCGAGGTCACCGCCCATCTCGTCGAGGCGGGCGGCAAGCGGCTCCGCCCGATGCTGACGCTCGCCGCGGCCGATCTCTGCGGGTACGCGGGCGATCACGACGTGCGCCTCGCCGCCACCGTCGAATTCATCCACACCGCCACGCTGCTGCACGACGACGTGGTGGACGAGAGCGCCAGCCGCCGCGGGCGGCCTACCGCCAACCTCTTGTGGGACAACAAGTCGAGCGTCCTCGTGGGCGATTACCTCTTTGCCCGCGCCTTTCAACTGATGGTCGAGACGGAATCGCTGCGCGTGCTCGACATCCTGTCGAACGCCGCCGCCACCATCGCCGAGGGCGAGGTGCTGCAACTGAGCACCGCGCGCGATCTCGCCACCACCGAGGCGCTCTATCTTCAGGTGGTGCGGGGAAAGACGGCAGCGCTGTTTTCCGCGGCGACGCAGGTCGGCGGGGTGATCGCGGGTGCGCCCGAGGCACAGGTCCGCGCGCTCTACGATTATGGCGACGCGCTCGGCATCGCGTTCCAGATCGTCGATGACCTGCTCGATTATCAGGGCGACGCCAAGTCCACCGGCAAGAATGTCGGCGACGATTTCCGCGAGCGCAAGGTCACGCTACCGGTGATCCGCGCCATGGCGCAGGCGGACGAGGACGAACGCGCATTCTGGCGGCGCACCATCGAGAAGGGCCGGCAGGAGGACGGGGACCTCGACCGAGCGCTCGACATCCTGCACGCGCGCGGCGCGCTGGAAGAGACCCGCGCGGCCGCGATCGGATGGGTCGGAGAGGCGCGCGCGGCGCTCGCCGTGCTGCCCGACCACCTGGTGCGCGGCATGCTGGATCACCTCGCCGATTACGTGGTCGCGCGCCTCACCTGACCCCCCTCATCCAAGCCGGGTGGCCACCACCCACCAATCCGGGCGCTCGCCCGCGATCCGCGCCGCCTCGGCCCGGGCCGTGGGCGCGTCGGGGCACAGGCCGAAACAGGTGGCCCCCGATCCCGACATCCGCGCCAGCCTGCATCCCCCGCCCGCGCGCAAGGCATCCAGCACCGCGCCGATCTCGGGGCAGAGCGCCCGCGCCGGGGCTTCCAGATCGTTGCGCTGCGTCTCCAGCCAGCGGGCGCAGGCCGCGGCATCGCGCCAGCGCGGCAGTACCTCCGGCAGTCCGGCATTCTCGCGCCGCTCCAGCCGGGCAAAGACCGCGGGGGTGGCCACGGGCACGCGCGGGTTCACCAGCACCGCGTCGAGCGCGGGCACGCCCCCGACCGCCGCCACATCCTCGCCGATCCCGCGCATCCGCGCCGCCCCCGCCAGCAGGCAGACGGGCACATCCGCCCCCAGAGACAGCACATCCTCAGGCACCGCGACACCGGCAAGCCGCGCCAGCGCGCGCAGGGCCGCCGCCGCGTCGCTCGATCCGCCGCCGATCCCGGCAGCGGCGGGCAGATGCTTTTCAAGGACAAGATCGGCCTCGACACCGATCAGCGCGGCGGCGCGCAGCACCGAATTTTCCGCGCCGTCGGGCACGCCCGCCGCCATCGGGCCGGTCACTTGCAGCCGCGTGCGCGGCGCGGGACGCGCCCTCACGACATCGCCCGCCCCGGCAAAGACCACCAGCGAATCGAGCAGGTGATAGCCATCCGCCCGCCGTCCGGTGACATGCAGCGCAAGGTTGATCTTGGCCGGGGCCGCCTCTTGGACGGCGGCGTCAGCCGCCGTCATCGACCACCCGGAGCGGCTCGGCACCCTCTTCGGCCAGCACCTTGTCGAGGCCCACCTCCAGCTTGCGCCGCGCGCGGTCGGGCTCGAAATCGGGCGAGGGCGTGGTCTCGTGCAGCGACAGCGCCCGCGTCCAGTGAAACCGCGCCTCGGTCTTGCGCCCGACCGCCCACAGCACATCGCCAAGGTGGTCGTTGACCACCGGGTCGGTCGGCATCAGTTCGGCCGCGCGCTCCATGTGGCCGATGGATTCCTCGTAGCGGCCCAGCCGGTAGAGCACCCAGCCCAGGCTGTCCACGATATAGCCGCTGTCCGGCCGCGCCGCGACCGCCCGCTCGATCATGCCGAGCGCCTCGTCGAGATTGACCCGCTTTTCGACCATTGTATAGCCCAGATAGTTGAGCACCTGCGGATGATCGGGGTTGAGCTCGAGCGCGCGGCGGAAATCGGCCTCGGCCTCGGGCCAGTTGTCGAGCCGCTCATGGGCGATGGCGCGCACGTAATGCACGAACCATTGCGGGTTGTCCCGCGCCTCCAGCAGCGCCACGGCACGGTCATAGGCGGTGATCGCGGCCTCGTATTCCTCCTGCTCGCGATGCAGGTCGCCCGCCGCCACATGCACTTCGACGATCTCGGGATAGCGCCCGGCCAGCTGCGCCAGCACCTCGGCCGCGGCGTCGGGCTTGTCGCTGGCGCGCAGCGCTTCGGCGCGGCCCAGCTCGGCGGTGTGAAAGGCGGGGTTGTCGCGCGGCACGCTGGCAAAGGTTTCGATGGCCAGCTTGTACTGTTCCATCCGCGCCAGCATCTCCGCGGCGGTGATCGTGGCCTGCACATGCGCGGGCGCGATCGCCTCGGCGGCGCGGGCATAGATCAGGATGAACTCGTCATTCGCGTCCTGCATGAGCGCGCGCGCGAGCGAGAAGAACACCTCCGCCACGCCGTCGCGCGCGCCTCCAACGGCGGTGAAGGGCACCGTCTCGCCCGCTTCGAGCCGCGCCCGCAGCCCGGCGATCTCGGGGTCGGGATCGGCGCCGAAGGTATCGGCGAGCACGTCGAGCGCGCGCGCGGTCTCGCCCAGCTGGCTCAGCACCTGCGCCCAGGCCACCACGCCCGAGCGGGTACGCTGAACCGGGCCATCGGATTCGCCCGAGAAAACCCGGTCCGCGGCCTCGAAATCGCCCACCGTCGCCAGCGCCAGCGCCTTGTGATAGAGCGCGAAACTGCGCAGCCCGCGCTCTTGGGCGATGGTGTCGATCCGCGCCAGCGCCGCCGACATGTCGCCGCGCCCAAGCTCTGCCCATGCGGCGATCATCCCGTCCACAAGCTCACCGGCCCCGCGCCCCGCCTCGACCCGGTCGATCAGCGCGGCCCAGTCCTCGTCCTGCGCCTCGGCGACGATCAACGGGATCTGCGCGATCTGGCTCCGCGCCCCCTCGCTTTCCATCTTGCGGGCGAGGGCCGCCGCGCGGTCCGCCTGCCCCAGCGCCATGTAGGCGAAGGCCGCGTTCTCCAGCACCGCGGTATTGTCGGGATCGCGCGCGAGGATCTGCGCGTAATACTGCGAGGCCGCGGCGAAATCGCCCTGCGCCCGCGCGTGACGCGCGGCGAGATAGGCCCCAGACGGCACCTGCGCCGCCACCTCGGCCCCCAGCGTCACGAACACGGCGAGAGCGGCCAGAAAGCTGCGATATGTCACGATGGGGCCCCTTGTGCTGACGGTCATGCGGGAAACCTAGTGTGTCGCCCGCCGCATGGCAATGCGGCGGGGCCG
>CAJXKX010000136.1 GCA_913055965.1 uncultured Roseovarius sp. | reverse complement strand
GCCGTGCGCTTCGTGCTCGAGATCGATCCGGCGAAGGCCAAGAGCTACGAGCCGGTGCGCGACGCCGCCGAGGCGGCGGCGAAATCGGCCGGGGCGGGCAGTGTCTCGGCCGTGCTGACCGCGCATTCGGCCAAGGAACCGCCCGACCTCAAACCCGCGAGGAAGGCCGAGCCCAAGGGCCCGCAGCGCGTGCCGGGTGTCGATCACATCATCGCCATCGCCTCCGGCAAGGGCGGCGTCGGCAAATCCACCGTCTCGGCCAACATCGCCTGCGCGCTCGCCGCCGAGGGGCGCCGGGTGGGCCTGCTCGATGCCGATGTCTACGGGCCCTCGCAGCCCCGGATGCTGGGCGTCTCGGGCCGCCCCGCGAGCCCCGACGGCAAGATCATCCTGCCGCTGCGCAACCATGGCGTCACCATGATGTCCATCGGCCTGATGGTGAACGAGGATCAGGCGGTGGTCTGGCGCGGGCCCATGCTGATGGGGGCGCTGCAGCAGATGCTGATGCAGGTGCAATGGGGCGCGCTCGACTGCCTGATCGTCGATCTGCCGCCGGGCACCGGCGACGTGTCGATGACGCTGGCGCAAAAGACCGAGGTGGATGGCGCGATCATCGTCTCCACCCCGCAGGACGTGGCGCTTCTGGATGCGCGCAAGGGGATCGACATGTTCACCCAGCTCAAGGTGCCGGTGCTGGGCATGATCGAGAACATGAGCACGCATGTCTGCTCCAATTGCGGGCATGAAGAGCATATCTTCGGGCATGGCGGCGTCCGGGCCGAGGCCGAGAAGCTGGGCGTGCCGCTGCTTGCCGAGGTGCCGCTGCATCTCGATATCCGGCTCGCCGCCGATGGTGGCGCACCCATCGTGGTGACGCGGCCCGAGAGCCCGCAGGCGCAGGCGTTCCGGCAGGTGGCGCGCGATCTCGTGTCGCGCGGCATGGCATGAGCGCACCCGCCTTTCCGCCGCTGCTGTCGGGGCTTGCGGTCTCCGGCGCGATCTCGCCCTTCGACAAGGCGCGCGCCATGGCGGCGCTCGGCTGCGACGCGGGGCTTGTCGTGCACAACGTCACCGAAAGCCACCTCGCGGCGGCGCTGGTGATGGCCCCCGAGGTGCCGCTCGCGCGCGCCATGGCCATGCTGCCCGCCTGCGGCGTGGGCTTTCAGAACGCTCTGGGCGCGCTCGGCCCGCCCGAGGTGGCGGTGCATCTCGAATGGGCCGGGGGCATCCGCGTGAACGGGGCGCGCTGCGGGCGGCTGCGCGTGGCGGCGGGCGGCACCGATCCCGCCGCCCTGCCCGGCTGGCTCGTGGTCGGGCTCGAGGTGCCGCTCCTGCCCGCTTCCGACCGCCCCGGCGAGACCCCGGACGAGACCGCGCTCGTCGAGGAGGGCTGCGCCGAGGTGGATCCCGTGACGCTGCTCGAGGCCTGGGCGCGGCACACGCTCGTCTGGATCAACGCCTGGGAGGATGACGGCCCCCGCGCGCTGCACGCCGAGTGGCGCGGCCTCGCCTGGGGCATGGGCGAGCCGCACGACCGGGACGGCGAGAGCGGCACGTGGCTTGGCGTGGACGAGGATTTCGGTATGCTGCTGCGCGTGGGCGACGCCACGCGGCTCATCCCCCTGACAACCCTGCTGGAGGCACCGCGATGAAACTGGCCCGCGCGATCCATTTCGACGAGAGCGACATGCGCGTCTATCACAGCCCGGCCCGCACCGGCGAATGGTGCATCTCGGGCGGGTTCGAGTTCTCCAACTGGTCCGAGGCGGACCTGACCGGCAAGCCGCGTCAGGCCTTTTCCAATGGCTGGCTCGGGGCCGAGACCTTCGGGCGGACCACCTTTGTCGCGGTCACGCAGATCGAGCCTGACGAGGCCGAGGCGGTTACGCAGGCGCTGGCGCGGCATTTCGTGGAGGTCTACGGCGCGCCCGATATCGCCGCCGCCCTGCCCGTCGCGCGCGACGAGGTGGCGCAGATGGCCGATCTCTGCGACGAACATCCCGCCAACACGCTGCTCACCGTCATGCGAGAACTGACCGGGGCGGGGGTGCGCGAAAGCTACAGCACCATCGCGCCGCAGGGGGCGGAACTCGATCTCGTGGCGGTACACGGCTCGCTCGACGAGTGAGTCCGGCGGCCGGAGCGCCCCTGAGGCAGGCATCGGTTTGGCCTTGAGCGGTCGTTCGACCGTCTGGCGATGAGCCGCGCGAGCGCCCGACCGCGGGTGGGCGCTACACCGCTTGTGGTCTTCGGTTTATGGTGCCAGATACTTCAACGATTGTGCGGGCTTGGACGTTGCAAAAGCGCCCGCCCGGGGGGCGGTCGGGCGCTCGCGCGGCGGTGCCTGCGGCACCTTGATTCCGCGCGGAGTGGGTTGCCGATGGCAGCAACAGGCCACAACCGCCCCGCCCGACCACCGCCCGCAGGGCGCGCCCGCCGGGCGCGCCCCTCGCGGTCTCATGGGGTCACAGGTTCGGATAGATCGGGAACCGGGCGCAGAGCGCCTCGACCTCGGCCCTGACCTTCGCTTCCACCGCTGCGTTGCCGTCCTCGCCATTGGCGGCGAGACCGTCCACGACCTCGATGATCCAATCCGCGATCTGGCGGAATTCCGCCTCGCCGAAACCGCGCGTGGTGCCCGCCGGGCTGCCGAGGCGAATGCCGCTCGTCACCGTCGGTTTCTCGGGGTCGAACGGCACGCCGTTCTTGTTGCAGGTGATATGCGCGCGACCGAGCGCCTTCTCCGTGGCGTTGCCCTTCACGCCCTTGGGCCGCAGGTCCACAAGCACCACATGGGTGTCGGTGCCATGCGTCACGGTATCCAGCCCGCCCTTGATGAGCTGGTCGGAAAGTGCCTGAGCATTGGCCACCACCGCCTTGATATAGCTCTTGAATTCCGGGCGCAGCGCCTCGCCGAAAGCGACCGCCTTGGCGGCGATCACATGCATCAGAGGCCCGCCCTGGATGCCGGGGAAGATGGCCGAGTTGAATTTCCTCGCCAGCGCCTCGTCATCCGTGAGGATCATGCCGCCGCGCGGCCCGCGCAGGGTCTTGTGCGTTGTCGTGGTCGCCACATGCGCATGTGGGAACGGGCTGGGATGCTCGCCCGCCGCGACGATGCCCGCGAAATGCGCCATGTCGACATGCAGATACGCGCCCACGCTGTCGGCGATTTCGCGCATTTTCGCGAAATCGATCTGCCGCGGGATGGCCGAGCCGCCGGCGATGATCAGCTTGGGCTGATGTTCGGTCGCCAGCGCCTGGACCTGGTCGTAATCGATCAGGTTGTCCTCGCGGCGCACACCGTATTGCACCGCGTTGAACCACTTGCCCGACTGGTTGGGCGCCGCGCCATGCGTCAGGTGCCCGCCCGCGTCGAGGCTCATGCCGAGGATGGTGTCGCCCGGCTGCAACAGCGCGGTGAACACGCCCTGGTTGGCCTGGCTGCCCGAGTTGGGCTGGACATTGGCGAAGCTGCAGCCGAATAGCTGGCACGCCCGCTCGATGGCGAGGGTCTCGGCCACGTCGACGAACTGGCAGCCGCCGTAATAGCGCCGTCCGGGATAGCCTTCGGCATATTTGTTGGTCATGACCGAGCCCTGCGCGGCCATCACCGCCACGCTCACGATGTTCTCACTCGCGATCAGCTCGATCTCGGCGCGCTGGCGGCCGAGCTCCTGCTCGATCGCGCGGGCGATCTCGGGATCGCGCGAGGCCAGCGCCTCGGTGAAGAAGCCGCTGTCGGCCACGGGGGCCTGTCCGTCATGGGGCATGGTATGTCCTCCGCCAGAAGATGACTTTGGCGATCACGTAGCGGAAAGGGGCCCGCAAGGAAAGATCGCAAAGCGACACATCCGCCCGTCTGACCGGCATGGCTGGCCTTGGCCTGCGAATTGTGCTTCGATCCGCGCGGTCAAGCCGCGAGGTCTCCGCATGCAACACAAGATCGCCTTCGTGGCCAGCGACGTGCCCGGCGCGCAGACCGCGCGCGCGGCTCTGGTCGCACGTTTCGGCGACGTGCCCGAGGCGCAGGCGGACGTGATCGTGGCGCTCGGCGGCGACGGCTTCATGCTGCACACGATGCACCGAACCCAGGCGCTCGACACGCCGGTCTACGGGATGAATCGCGGCACCGTCGGCTTTCTCATGAACGACTATTCCGAGACCGACCTGCCCGAACGCCTCGCCCGCGCCGAGGAAGAGATCATCAACCCGCTCGCCATGCGCGCCGAGGCCAATGACGGCACCATCCACGAGGCGCTGGCGATCAACGAGGTCTCCTTGCTGCGCGCAGGGCCGCAGGCGGCCAAGCTGCGCATCTCGATCGACGGGCGGCTGCGGCTGGAAGAGCTGATCTGCGACGGTGCGCTGGTGGCGACGCCCGCGGGCTCGACCGCCTACAACTATTCCGCGCATGGCCCGATCCTGCCCATCGGATCGGATGTGCTGGCACTCACCGCCGTCGCGGCTTTCCGTCCCCGGCGCTGGCGCGGCGCATTGCTGCCCAAGCGGGCCTGTGTCCGCTTCGACGTGATCGACCCCCACAAGCGCCCGGTGATGGCAGACGCCGACAGCCGCTGGGTCGAGAGCGTGACATGGGTCGAGATCCGCTCCGAAACCAGCGTCGCGCACCGCATCCTGTTCGACCCCGGACATGGGCTGGAGGAGCGGCTGCTGCGCGAGCAATTTACATAAATCAACCTGCGCAGGGGTTTTATCCCAGTATTTCGCCGGATTGTTGACCAAAACCGATCAATAAAGCCCCAGCCATTCAAACGACAGATCGGCTTCGTGGTCGCGGCCATAGGCCACGGCGGCGAGGCTCGTTACCGCCTCGGGGCGCGGCGTATCGCGCAGCAGCGCGCCGGACGCCGCGAAATTCGTGAACGGGATGCGCAGCTCGCGCCAGTCCTCCGTGGTCTCGAACCCCGCCTGGTAATACTGCCAGGGCAGGATCGTGCCCCGCGTGCGCAGATGCACGAAATAGCGCTGCCCGTTGCCGCGCACCCGGATCACCACCCCCTGCGCCTGCGCCGGAAACGGTGCCTCGAGAGCGGTGCGCGCCTGGATGAAACCGCCGCGATTCTAGGTACTTACCATCCCCGTCAGCCGCAGGTGCGTCGCCTCCCCCGCCGCCTCCACGCGCGCCGCACCGGTCGAAACCCCGCCCATCACCTGATCGGTGAAGAACCGGTACGCCGCCAGCGGCGGCGGCGTATAGCCCGCAACGGGCGGATCGGCACGGGACGGATCGGGCATGACACAGACCAGGCAGGCAAGGAGTCCGGGAAAAAGCAGGCGCATGATATCTCTCCTGAGCGTCGAGATAGCGCGCGCCGGGCGCGCGAAAACCCCGCTGTTATCGGATATCAGCCGCACGCTATTGCCTGTCCGCACCGGGCCCCCGCATCCTCGTGTCACCTGCGATGCAGGTCTGTCTGCCAGCGAAAGGAGCACGATCATGCGGGTCATGAATGTCATCAGGATGCTTCTGCTCGGAAGCCTCATCGTCGCGGGGCATATCCTGTATCCGGAGGGGGATGGAAACATCCCCGATCCGGCCTCGGTCACCAGTCTCGCACCCGCGCCGGTAACGGTCACGATCCTCGACGCGCGCACATCCTGACGCACGGCAGACGCGGCGCTCCTCCTGCCCGTCGCACCGGGCATGCCGCTCCCCCGCGCGGGTCATTCCGCGCGGGGGACCTTGCGCCGGTCACCGCCGCGTCGGCCGAGAGGATGAAGAGGGCACTCTCCTATTCCTTTGCCAGTCCAATACCTTGCAGGGCGGTCTTGATCTCGCCCAGGATCGCGGGATCGTCGATCGTGGCGGGCATCTTGTAGTCTTGCCCATCGGCGATCCGGACCATGATCGCCCGCAGGATCTTGCCCGAGCGCGTCTTGGGCAAGCGATCCACCACGACCGCCAGCTTGAACGCGGCGACCGGCCCGATCTGCTCGCGCACGAGGCCCACGCATTCGCGCACGATCTCGTCATGGCTGCGGTTGACGCCCTTGGTCAGGCACAGGAACCCCACCGGCGCCTGCCCCTTGAGCGCATCCGCCGCGCCGATCACCGCGCATTCGGCCACGTCGGGATGGCTTGCCAGCACCTCCTCCATCGCGCCG
>CAJXKX010000135.1 GCA_913055965.1 uncultured Roseovarius sp. | reverse complement strand
CTCATGCCCGTCCTCCGCCATGCCGGACCGTGATCGCCTCACAATCCGGCATTGTCGTGAACAAGCGGTTAAGTCCCGTAAAACAAGGGCCTCAAAGGGCCTCGATGGCCAGCGCGATGCCCTGCCCGCCGCCGATGCACATGGTGATGAGCGCGCGCTTGCCCCCGGTCCGCTCAAGCTCGTAGAGCGCCTTGACGGTGAGGATCGCGCCGGTGGCACCGACAGGGTGGCCGAGCGCGATGGCCCCGCCATTGGGGTTGACGCGGCCCGCGTCGAGGCCGAGCCCCTTGTTGACCGCCAGAGCCTGCGCGGCAAAGGCTTCGTTCGACTCCACCACGTCGAAATCGGCCACGCCGAGGCCGGTTTTCGCCAGCAGGCTCTCGACCGCCGGGACCGGGCCGATGCCCATCACCTCGGGGCGCACCCCGGCATGGGCGTAGCCCAGCACGCGGGCGCGCGGCTTGAGGCCCGCACCCTCCGCCGCCTCGGCGCGGGCGAGGACGAGCGCGGCGGCCCCGTCGTTGATTCCGCTGGCATTTCCGGCGGTCACTGTGCCGTCCTTCTGGAACACGGGGCGCAGGCCCGCCAAGGCCTCGGGCGTCGTGGCCTTGGGATGTTCGTCGGTGTCGAACGCCACCATGTCGCGCTTGACCCGCACCTCGACCGGCACGATCTGCGACTTGAAGCGGCCTTCCGAGATGGCCAGCGCCGCGCGGCGCTGGCTCTCGAGCGCGAAGGCATCCTGATCGGTGCGGCTGACCCCATGTTCCGCCGCGACATTTTCCGCCGTCACCCCCATGTGGCCGGTGCCGAACGGGCAGTTGAGCGCGCCCAGCATCATGTCGAGCGTCTTGATGTCGCCCATCTTGGCGCCCCAGCGCTGATCGGGGATGATGAAGGGCGAGCGGCTCATGTTCTCGACGCCGCCGGCAAGGCCGAAATCCGCATCGCCCAGCATCAGGGATTGTATCACCGAAACAATGGCCTGCGCGCCCGAGCCGCAGAGGCGGTTGACGTTCATCGCGGGTGCCGTGTCGGGGATTCCGGCGTCGATGGCGCTGACGCGGCTCACATACATGTCGCGCGGCTCGGTGTTGATGACATGGCCGTAGACCACCTGCCCGATCTGCCCGCCCTCGACACCGGACCGTGCAAGTGCCTCTTTTGCAACGATAGTTCCCAGCGTGGTGGGCGGCGTGCCCGCAAGGGCCCCGCCAAAGGTGCCGATGGCGGTGCGGCAGCCGTCGAGAATCACGATATCGGTCATGGGGTCCTCCCTGTCAGGTTGTGCAAAGCCTAGCCACAGCGCGGCCGTCATGGCAACGGTGACGTCGCCGCATGGTGACGAGCCTGCAGGTTCGGCGCGCGAACCGCACGGTTCGCGCGGGGCAACGCGCGGCTTGTCACGATATCGCTAAGGTGGTTGTCTGGATCAGGCCCCGATATCCCTTTACGCGAGTGACATGTGATGATGATCCGGACCCATGACGACATTGACGAGGCGACGTTGACCACCGCCGAGAAGACGCTGCTGGAGAATTGCCGCGCGGGGGAGCCGACGGTTCTGGGGGATGGCAAGCTACCCGCTGGCCCGAGCGATGCGCGGAGCGTCCGGGCAGACCTGCTGCGCTACCTGATTTGCGGCGGGTGTGAGACGTACCGGACGACTGACAGAGGGATAGATTTGAAAGGTGCCTATATCTCTCGAAATCTCGATTTGGATTTTGCCAGTGCGAGAGGGGGGACACGCCTCTCCAACTGTCGTTTCTTCGGAAGAGTGTTAGGGACGCAGGCCCGATTTAGATTTCTTAATCTCTCTGGAAGCCACTTTATGCTTGGAGTTCACTCCTTGCATATGAGGGTGAATAGCAATCTGGATTTGGTGAAAATCGTTGCTGCCGGCGAAGTCAATTTTGGCGGATCACGCATTGGTGGACAGTTAGTGTGCAACAACGCGCGTTTTTCAAGAAGGACAGGCCATGATCTTGTCGATGTCCAGGTACGGTCGGCGCTGATCTTGGAGGGAATTAAAGTCGGCACTATTCTCATGAGGAGCGTTAAAGTTGATGGGGATGTGAAGCTGGGGCAAGCCCGCATAAGCGGCGACCTCGACCTGTCGAAGGCGGATTTGACGCATACCAAACCCTACGCCCTGATGCTGCAAGATGCGCGGATTGCAGGGAATGTGTATCTGCGCGCGGCGGTCGTGCGCGGCGGTGCTATAGTTTCCGGAACAAAGGTTCGTGGCCAACTTGAGTGCGACGGGGCGCAGTTCTTTAAGCCGGATGTTGTTGAGGGAAACATTACAAGCCGTAACCTCTTTGGTCACGATGAACTCGCATTGAACGTTCAAGGTATGGAGGCTGAAGTTTTTATCTGGCGTAAAGTTGGTGCGGTCACAGGGCGAGTTCACTTGAGTGGTGCTTGCATAGGGACAATCGTTGATGATGCCGCGAGCTGGGCGTTGATCGACAATCTTGCTCTCAACGGGTTCCGGTATCAGCGTATTCACGGACCAATGGATACTCGGACGCGGTTGGGCTGGCTGGCCAAGGATGCCACAACGTCGGGCGAGTTCAGGCCACAGCCTTACGAGCAGCTTGCACATGTGATGCAAGGCATGGGGCATACGGGCGATGCGCGGCGGGTGCGGTTGGAAAAGGAAATCCTGCTGTCGAGGGACTGGAAGCGCCGCGCGCTCGACGAGCAGAAACTCTTGCGCGAACGGCGCGACGCGCAGGTGACGCCGCCTGATTATCATCAAATTCAGAACCGGCTGGCCATACTCGGGCTGGAGCTGCGCATCATGCCGCTCTGGCACGGGGCTTTGCGGACCATGGTCGGCTATGGCCATGCTCCGCAGCGGGTTCTCTATTGGGTGGTGGGCACGATTGCCGTAATGGGATCGTTTTACCTTTGGGTCTGGAATTTTGGCGGCATGGTTCCGAATTCCGACATCATCCTCACCTCGCCGCACTGGGCGCAGGCGATGGTGGCCAATCCCGACATGCCAGCGTTGGCGTGGGAGGCGTCGGAGTTGGGGCAGCATTACCAGACCTTCGCCGCCGCGACCTATGCGGCTGATGTGTTCATCCCGCTGGTCGATCTGGGGCAGGAGGCGGCATGGACCGCCACCACGGCGACGGCATGGGGCCGCGTGGCATGGGTGCTCTCGTGGTTTCTCAAGCTGTTCGGCTGGATCGTCACCGCCGTCGGCGCGGCGGCGATTACCGGGATCATCCGGCGGGAGTGAGCGGCACGCGCCCGTCTGCTTCGAGCAGCCAGCAGTCGCGCCCCTCGAACACGGCGGGCCAGAGCGCGCGGCCCTGGCCCGCGCCGCCGTCGAGGTCGATGCGGTTGCCGAAATGGGCGGGGCGGGACAGCGCGGTGTGGCCGTGGACCACCAGCCACGGGTGCGGGCCTGCGTGGTCGAGGAACGGCGCGCGGATCCACATCAGGTCCTCGGGGTCCTGCGCGTCGAGCGGCACGCCGGGCCGGATTCCGGCATGGACGAAGAGGCGCGGCCCGTCCTCGTGCCAGTGGGGCAGGGCGGCGAGCCAGTCGCGATGCGCGCGCGGCACCGCCGCGCGGGCCCCGGTATGGGCGGTCTCGGGGTCGGGGGCCGCGACCCCGTAGGAGGCCAGCGTCTCGGCCCCGCCCAGCCGGGCATGCAGCCAGGGCAGGCCCGAGGCCACGCGCGGCGACCGCACCGTGCCGTGATCGAGGAAGTCGAGGAACATCTGGTCGTGATTGCCGCGCAGCACCGTCCAGGGGCGGCCCTCGCGCTGCCCCTGCATCAGCCGCTCGATCACCGCGCGGCTGTCGGGGCCGCGATCCACGAGGTCGCCCAGCACCACCACGCGCGCGTCGCGCCCGCCATCGCGGGCGATACGGTCGAGCGCCTCGCCGAGCGCCGCATCGTGGCCGTGGATATCGGGAATGGCATAGATCGGATCGGTCATGGCGGCATCTAGACCGGCCCGCGCGCCGGATGTCCAGAGCGCCCCGTCAGGCCGCGCCGCCCTGGCCGTGCATCTGCAGCGCGAGCGCCACCTTGTCGGCAAAGCGCATCAGGTCGCGCCCGATCCCGGCGCGGCGGCTCTCGGTGAAGCGGCGCACCGGCCCGGTCGCGCCGATGCTGAAGGTGGCGCCGATATTGCCGATGCGGATGGGGGCCGCGACCGACGAGACACCCACCTCGATCTCCTCGACGCATTCGGCATAGCCGGTCAGGCGGATTGTCTCGAACTCTGCGCGCAACGCCGGGGCGTCGTGCTTGGTCCGGGGCGTGTAGCGGCGCATCGGCCCGGCGAGGATTTCCTCGCGAAAGGCCTCTTCGGCGAAGGCGGCGATCACCTTGGAGCACGAGCACGCGTGCATCGGCCGGAAGCCGAGGCCGGGATGCACGAAGGAGCGCGTGGCGTCCTGCGGCACCTCCACATGGATGATCTCGACGCCGCGATTGCGAAAGCGCGACAGGAACACCGCCTCGCCGAAGGCGTCCGCCGCCTCGCGCAGCGTCGGCGCGGCGGCACCGCTCGCGTCGATATCCGTCTGGCCCAGCAGGGCCAGCCGCACCAGCCGCTCGCCGATCAGGAAGCGGCCCGGCTCGGGCTCGTCGAGCAGGCGGTGTTCGGCCAGCGATTGCAGAAGGCGGTAGCAGGTGGGCCGCGGCAGGCCCGTCGCCTGCTGGATTTCCGTGGCCGTCACCGCGCGCCCCGCGATGGCCACGGCTTCGAGCAGGCCGGTCAGTCGTTCGAGATGCATGACTGTCTCATAAAATGAACATTTGTCTCATGATTTGAAATTTGCTACGCAAAGTCAAGGTGGAGAGGGAGGAGATTCTCATGGACTGTTGCGGACCGGGCTACGCAAGCCCCGCCGAGGCGATCAGGGCCCCGCGCGAAAAGCTGCTCTACACGATCGCGATCTATACCGGCACGGGGATTCAGAAGCCCGATTACCTCGCCACCGTGGACGTGGACCCCGACAGCCCGACCTATTCACAGGTGATCCACCGCCTCGAAATGCCGGGCATCGGCGACGAATTGCACCACATGGGCTGGAACGCCTGCTCAAGCTGCCACGACGACAGTTCGATGTCGCGCAAGTACCTGATCCTGCCAGGCGTGCGCTCGAACAACCTGCATATCGTCGATACCGCCACCGATCCACGCGCGCCGCGCCTGCACAAGGTGATCGACGGGGCCGAGATCAAGGCCAAGGCCGATCTGTCGGGGCCGCACACGGTGCATTGCCTCGGGAGTGAGATCATCATCTCCTTCCTGGGCGATGCCAAGGGCGAGGCGCCGGGCGGCTACCTGCATCTGAACAAGGAGTTCGAGATCGTCGGTCGGTGGGAAAATTCCATGGGCGACATCAAGTTCGGCTACGATTTCTGGTATCAGCCGCGCCATAACATCATGGTGTCCTCGGAATGGGCTGCGCCCAACACCTTCATGCCGGGCTTTGACCTCGAAGAGGTGGGGCACCTGAAATACGGGCGCGAGCTGCATTTCTGGGATTTCGAGAAGCGCGAGCCGATCCAGTCCATGTATCTGGGCGAGGATGGGCTCATCCCGCTGGAGGTGAAGTTTCACCACGATCCCGACAGCACGCACGGCTTCTGCTGCGCCGCGCTCAGCACCAATGTCATCCACTGGTGGAAGGACGAGGCGGGGGAATGGCAATGGGAAAAGATCATCGACGTGGCCAACGAGCCGCATCCCGAATGGCCGATCCCGGTGCCGGGGGTGATGTCGGCGCTGCTGGTCTCGATGGATGACCGGTTCCTCTACATCAACAACTGGCTGCATGGCGACATGCGCCAGTATGACATCACCGACCCGCACAACCCCAAACTGACCGGTCAGGTCTGGATGGGCGGCCTTCTGGGCCGCGCGCCGGTCGTGAACGGCGTCGAGATGGCGGGCGGGCCGCAGATGTTCCAGCTATCCCTCGACGGGCGGCGGCTCTATGTCACCACGTCGCTGTTTTCAACATGGGACAACCAGTTCTACCCGGAAATCCGCGAAAAGGGCGGGGTGGTGGTGATGATCGACTGCGACCCGGAAAACGGCGGCATGACGCTCAACCCCGATTTCATCGTCGATTTCGGCAAGGAACCCAACGGGCCATCG
>CAJXKX010000134.1 GCA_913055965.1 uncultured Roseovarius sp. | reverse complement strand
AAGGCGATGAAGACCCGCCATGACGAGATCCACGAGGTGATCCGCGGCTGGATCGACATCGCCCCCGCCATGGGCATGATCGGCACGCTGATCGGGCTGGTGCAGATGCTGGGCAACATGTCCGATCCCAAGGCGATCGGCCCGGCGATGGCGGTGGCGCTGCTGACCACGCTCTACGGCGCGTTCGTCGCCAATGTCCTCTTCGGCCCGATCCTGTCCAAGCTCGAAGGCTACAGCGCCTCCGAGACCGTCTATCGCGAGATGGTCATCTCGGGGCTGCGCAACATCGCGCGCGGTGAATCGGGCCGCAACGTGCAGGAGCAGATGGTCGCGGTCATGCCGCCCAAGCTGCAGACCAAGCTGATGGCGGCCTGAGGAGCGCGCGCGCATGGCCCGCAAGCCCATACCGCTTCCCGTCCCGGTGGAGGAGCCGCCCGAGGACTGCCCCAGATGCCCGCCCAAGGGCGCGCCCGCATGGATGGCGACCTTTGCCGATATCGCGACGCTGCTGATGGCGTTCTTCGTGCTGATCCTGTCCTTCGCGGAATTCAACCAGCCCAAGTTCAAGATGGTGGCGGGCTCGCTCAAGCAATCCTTCGGCGTGCAGCGCGAGGTGCCGGTGGTCGAGCAGCCCAAGGGCACCACCGTGCTCGACCTCAAGTTCAGCCCTTCGCCGGAAATGTCGGTGACCGAAGAGATCACCCAGGACACGACCGAGACCGAACGCCCCGAGATCGAACGCCCGGTGCCCGAGGACGAGGGCGAGGGTGCGGCAGAGGGCGTGGGCGGCACGGCCGCAGAGCAGGCCCAAGAGGCGCTGGCCGAGGCGATCCGCGACGCGCTGCAAGGCGAGCAGGTGCAGGTCGAGACCCGCGACGGCGAGGTGGTCATGACCTTCGACGCCCCCGATGCCGCGCAATTGCCGCAACAGGTGGCCGACGCCGCGCAGGCGCTCGAGCGCGCCGCCGAGACCACCGGCCAGTCCACGGCGCAGGTTCTGGTCGAGGGGCTGGCCGAGGCGATGCCCGATATCGCCCGCGCCACGCAGGCGCAGGCCGAGGCGCAACGCGAGGAAGGGCAGGCCGCGCGCAGCGCCGCGCTCGCCGAGGCCGAGTTGCGCGTGGCGCTGCGGCAGGAAATCTCGCAGGGCCTCGTCACCGTCGAGCAGCGCAAGGACCGCGTGCTGGTGACCGTGGGCGCGGGCGGGGCCTTTCCCTCGGGCGAGGCGGACCTGACGGACGAGGCGCGCGACGTGATGGCGCGGCTCGCCTTTGCCGCGATGGGCGAGGCCAGCGATATCGAGGTCACGGGGCATACCGATTCGGTGCCGCTGTCGCCCTATTCGCCCTATCGAGACAATTGGGGGCTGGCCGCCGCGCGCGCCTCTTCGGTGGTGCGGGAACTCGCGGGTTCGGGCCTTGTCGCGCCGGAGCGGTTGCGTGCCATCGGGCGGGGCGAATCGATGCCCGTGGCGGGCAACGATACCGCCGCCGGGCGCGAAAAGAACCGCCGGATCGAGATCGAGATCACCTATTAGAGCGCGGCGGGCTAACAGTCTCGAACGGCCCGCCGTTTTGCCGTGCAGAGAGGGCAGCCCATGCAGAACGATATCCTCACCTCGCTCAATCGCGGCGGCACCGGCATCAACATCTCGGAACTGTCCGAGCAGTTGACCGAGGCCGAGATCGCGCCGCGCCGGTCACTCGTGACCGAGCGGATCGACCGTGCCGAATTGCGCCTGTCGGGATACGAGCGGTTGCGCGGGCAGGCCGAACAGGTGAGCGAGGCGCTTGGGCTGATGCGCGGTCTTGCCCCCTTCGCGGTGCGCAGCGACGGTGCCGCCGTCGCCGCGACCGTCACCGATCCCGGCGCGGTAGAGCGGCAAGCGGCCCGTATCGACGTGGCCGAACTGGCCGCGGCGCAGGTGCTCAGCTTCGACGGCTATACCGATCCCGCGCAACTCGTGGGGGGCGGCACGCTGAGCGTCGAAGTCGGGCGCTGGTCGGAGGATGCGCCGCCGGTGTTCACGCCCGGCGCGCAGCCCGCGCAGACGATCACCTTCGCCCCCGACAGCACGCTCGAGGACATGGCCACCGCGCTTGGCGCGCTGGATGGCGTCTCGGCGCGGGTGATCGACCTTGGCGATGGCAGCTATGCGCTGGGCGTCATATCGGAGACCGGGGCCGGGAATGCCCTGCGCTTCGGCGTGGCACCGGGGGCCGATCCGGGCCTTGCCGCGTTCGATTTCAGCGCCGGTCCCGGTGCCGTCGAGGCGCAGGCGGCGCGCGACGCCCGGCTCAGGCTCAACGGGATCGAGGTGACGCGCCCCGACAACCGGATCGACGATCTCGTGCCGGGTGTCAGCCTCACGCTGACCGCGACCACGCTCGCCCCCGCCACCGTCACCGCCACCCCCAATACCGAGGGCGCGCTCGAGGTGATGCAGGGCTTCGTCGAGATCGTGAATGCCACGGGGCGCCTGGTCGGGACGCTCACCGCGCGGGGCTTTGCCGCGGAGACCGAGGCAGGCGATCTGGCCGGGGATACGCTTGCCAGCGGGATGATGACCGGGATCGCCAACATCCTCGGTCGCGGCTTTGGCGCGGCGGGCGCGCATCTTGCCGATCTCGGCATCCCCACCGCGCGCGACGGCACCCTGACGCTCGACGAGGCGCGGTTCACCGCCGCGCTCGAGGCCGATCCCGCCCTGCTCGACGCGCTGGTGCGCGACGGGATCACCGGGCGCGATGTCGTGATCGAGGGCGTGCCCCCCGCCGGGGTCGAGGCGGGCCGCTTCACGCTCTCGCGCGACCCGGCAACGGGGGCGGCCACGCTGGACGGCGTGCCGGTCTTCGGTGCGCAACAGCAGGATGGCGACTGGCTCTATTCCGTCACCTCGGGCCCGATGCAGGGGCTGCGCCTGACGGTCGCGCCGGGGACCGAGCGCGCCGAGATCGGATATGCGCCCAGCATGGTCAGCAGCCTGCAAACCTATCTCGCGGGCGTGCTCGCGCCCGAGGGGGCGCTGGCCACCCGCGAGCGCGCGCTCGATGCCTCGGTGGGTGTCGAGACCGCCGCGCTCGACGCGCTCGACCGCCGGTCCGAGGAATTGCGCACGCGCTACCTCGGTCGCTTCACCGAGATGGAGCGTATCGTCACGCAGCTCAACTCGACCGGGGATTACCTGACCAACCTGATCGACGCGTGGAATTCCGATAACTGATCCGAAGGCTCGCCGGGCGGGAATGGAGCGCGAACCTGTCGGTTCGCGTCGCTTCAGTCGCGCAGCCGTCGCTCCATCAGGTCGCGCAACTGCCCGATTGCCGCCTTCTTGATCTGCGACACGCGCCCGGTTGTGACATCGAGGATCGCCGCGATCTCGTAGACGTTCAGCTCTTCGACGTAGTAGAGTTGCAGCACCAGCGCGCTGCGCTCGGGCAGGTCTTCGATGGCCTGTTTCAGCAACGCCTTGAGCTGCGTCTGCTCCAGCGCGTCCTCGGCGCTGGTGCCGTGGTCGCAGAACAGGATCGAATGATCGGTATAGACCTCGTCCAGAGATTGTAACTGGTTGGTCTGAAATCTGTTTTCCCAATCCTGCAGGGTCTCGGGCGTCATCTCCAGCGCCTCGGCAAGTTCCAGCGTCCCGGGCTCGCGCCCGAGGCTCTGCGCCAGCTTGCGCCGTGCCCGCTCGACCGCCTGCCGCATGCTGATCGTCGAGCGGCAGAGGTTGGAGTTGCGGCGCAGGTGGTCGATGATCGAGCCGCGGATGCGGATCGCGGCATAGGCGGCAAAGCTGACACCGTCGCAGACGGAATAACGCTGCGAGGCGTCCACAAGGCCCAGATAGCCCGCCTGCAACAGATCGTCGATCTCGACGAACCGGCCCACCCGCCCATGGAAATGCCAGGCCAGCCGCTGCACCAGCGGCATCTGTTCCTCGACCAGCCGCGCGGGGCTGAGTTTCTGCTCCGGATAGCCGTTGGGGGCGATCATGGCCGGGTCTCCGCGGTGGCATGGCGGCGGAACAGCAGCGGCGTGACCGGGGCCGTTCCACCTGCGCCGGTGATCGGCGCGCGCACGGCCTCGTGCCCGCTCTCGATCACCCGCAACCCGTCGATCAGCCGATCGGCGGCCGAGACCCAGAGCGGCAGGATCCCCGCCGCCGCGAGGTCGTCCCGTTCGTCCTGGCCTGCGCCCGGGCTGTCGGGATCGCTGAGGATCGCGACCGTGCCCGCATCGCCCCAAAGCTGACGCGAGGCCCGCAACCGCCCGCGCCGGAGCCCGGCGGGCAGGACAAGGGCTGCGCGCGCACCCGGCACCGCAAGCGCCGCGTCGGCGGCTGCCGGGCCATCCGCGGCGCGGCCCGAGATCACGACGATCTGCACCTGCCCGGTTTCGGGCGCGGGCAGATCGGCGGGGGGGATGAAATGCGTGTCCATGCCCAGCAAATGCGATTTCTGTGCCAGAAACGCCCCGTCGCCATGCGAACCCGTCCCGCAAAAGAAAAAATCCACCTGCGTCTGCGGCGTGCGGGCCAGCCGCATCAGCGCCAGTTGCAGCGCGACCTGCGATTTGCCCGCCCCCACCGGGCCGCAGAGCACGATACGCGGCGCGCAGAGCAGCCGGTCGCGCAGGATCGCGGGGTCGGGCTGCGCGGGGACAGGGGCGCGGTCGGCCACCGGCACGGCGGGCCGGGATGCGGTCTTTTCCGCCTCCAGGATGCGGGCGAAGGGCCGTGACGCATGCGGGTCGAGAAAGCCTGGCAGCCGCGCAGGCGCGGTCGTGCCGGGCGGGCACGGGGCCGGGGCGGCGGGCGGATCGCCGATCAGCACATCCACCGACCCCGGGCGGCTCGGCCGTGTCACCGGGGCGGGCATCTCGTCGCTGGCGGTGATCTCGACCTGCCCGTCGACCCAGAGATTCGACAGGATCAAGGCGTCGTCTCCCAGTCTGCGCTGCACGAGTTCGAGCGCGGTGACGCTGTCGGGGGCGCGGACGGTGATCGTGCTCATCGCATCTCTCCTCAGCGATCGGTTTGTGGCGGCAGGGCGGTGCCCTTGCCGATGCTGGCGGCAATCTCGACGCGGCGGTTGTCGGGCAGTTCCGAGACCGCCATCACGATCGCCTCGACGCCATGCGCGCGCAGGAAGGCGGCAAAGCCGCGGCGCAGCGCGGCGGAGACGACCACCACCGCCTGACGGCCCTGTGCGGCGAGTTTTTCCTGCGCGTCGTTGAGTTGACCGAGGAGCTGACGGGTCAGCCCCTGATCGACGATCAGCCCGGCGCTTTCGTGCTGCGAGCGGCTGAGCAGGTCTTCGAGATCGGGGGCGAGGGTGACGAGATGCAGGCTTTCCTTGAGCGGGGCGATCTGTTGCAGCAGTTGCGGGGCGAGCGCGGGGCGCAGCGCCTCGGCCATGTCGCCGGGATCGGAGAGGCGGCCCGACATGCCTGCCAGATCCTCGAGGATGCGCGGCAGGTCGGCCACCGGCATGCGTTCGCGCAGGAGCGCGCGCAGCACCGCTGTCAGCACATGCAGCGGCACCAGTTTGGGCACGACGGATTCCACCAGCGTGGGCGCGGAGCGTTCGAGATTGTCGAGCAGCCCCTGCACGTCATCCGCGCCGATCAGGTCGGCGGCATGGGCATAGAGCATCTGGCTGAGATGTGTGGCGATGACCGAATCCGGCTCGACCACGACGTAATCGTCGGCCTCGGCCTCGGGTTGCTGGTGCGGCTGAATCCAGACCGCATCCATGCCGAAGGACGGGTCCTTGACCTCGATGCCGCGCAGCTTGCGGGTGGTGCCGCCGCCGGGCCTCGACGGGGGCGCGCCGGGGGCGCTTGGGCGCAGCCGCATCCTGCGCGCGGATGGCACCGAGGAGATGCTCAAATCCGCCGACAAGCGCGAGATGCAGGCGGGCGACACCTGGATGCTGGAGACCCCGGGCGGCGGCGGCTGGGGGCGGGCATGAGCCGCGCCGCGCACTCGGTCATGGCCGCAGCCGGCGATCCGCGGTAAGGCTGGCGCATGATCGGCAACATCGTCATCGCCATCGGCATCGCCATTGCGCTCGCGGGCATCGCCATGCTCGTGCGCTGCATCCAGCGCGCCTCGCGCATCCGCGCCCCCGGCGGCGGTACCGCCGCCGGGGACGAGCGCTCGAGTCATGTCTTGCGCGAGCGGACGAT
>CAJXKX010000133.1 GCA_913055965.1 uncultured Roseovarius sp. | reverse complement strand
GGGGCACGAGACCGGGCAGGTCGTGGGCACCGACGTGCTGCCCTTCGACGATACCGAACAGGCCAGCCTCGCCGTCTCGGCGCTCGACGGGGGCGTGGCATGACCCTCTGGACCGCCGCCGAGGCCGCCGCCGCCACCGGCGGGCAAGCCACGACAGACTGGGGCGCGACCGGCGTCTCCATCGACACCCGCACGCTCGCCCCCGGCGATCTCTTCGTGGCCTTGAGCGCCGCCCGCGACGGCCACGATTTCGTGGCCGACGCGCTGGCGCGCGGGGCCGCCGCGGCGATGGTCTCGCGCATTCCCGAGGGCGTCGCCGAGGGCGCGCCCCTCCTTGTCGTGGAGGACGTGCAGGCGGGCCTCGAGGCACTGGGCCGCGCAGGCCGCGCACGCAGCCGCGCCCGCGTGATCGCCGTCACCGGCTCGGTGGGCAAGACCTCGACCAAGGAGATGCTGCGCACCGTGCTGTCGCACCAGGGCCGCACCCACGCCTCGGTCAAGAGCTACAACAACCACTGGGGCGTGCCGCTCACGCTGGCGCGGATGCAAGCGGACACGCAATTCGCGGTGATCGAGATCGGCATGAACGCGCCCGGCGAGATCGCGCCGCTCGCGCGCATGGCCCGGCCCCATATCGCGCTCGTCACCACCGTCGCCGCCGCCCATCTCGAGGCGTTCGAAAGCCTCGACGGCATCGCCCGCGAGAAGGCATCGATCTACGAGGGGCTCGAACCGGGGGGCGTGGCGCTCTACCACACCGATATCGACACCGCGCCGATCCTGCGCGACACCGCCCGCCGCCACGCCGCCCGCACGCTGGGCTTCGGCCGCGCCCGCAACGCCCATCACCGGCTCCTGTCGGTCGATCTGCACGAGGCCGCCACCGTGGCGCGCGCGCGGGCCTGGCGCACCCCGCTGCTCTACAAGATCGGCACGCCGGGGCGGCATTTCGCCATGAACGGGCTTGCCGTGCTGGCCTGCGCGCGGCTTCTGGGCCTCGACCGCGCGGTGGCCATCGCCGATCTGGCCAATTGGTCCCCGCCCGAGGGGCGCGGCACCCGCGAACGGCTGGTGCTCGACCTCGCCGCCGACGGCATGAACGTCGACCTGATCGACGACTCGTTCAACGCCAACCCTGCCTCGATGGAAGCCGCGCTCGACATCCTCGCCGCCGCCCGCCCGCAGGACGATGTGGGCCGCGTCTCGCGCGGGCGGCGCATCGCCATCCTCGGCGACATGCTCGAACTCGGACAGACCGAGGCCGCGCTTCACGCCGCCCTCGCCGACCTTCCGGCCATGCAGGCGGTGGACGAGGTGCATTGCGTCGGCCCCCGGATGCGCGCATTGTGGGACGCCCTGCCCGAGGCACGGCGCGGGCAGCGCGCCGACACCGCCGAGGCGCTCGCCGCCCGTGCCCACCGGCTGGTGGATGCGGGCGATGTCGTGCTCGTCAAGGGATCGAAGGGCAGCCGCGTGAGCCTCGTCGCCGAGGCGCTGCGCCACGCGGACCGCCGCCGCGAAAAAGACCAAGGATAATGCTCTACTGGCTCACCCTCCTGTCGGATGGCGGCGACGTCTTCAACCTCTTCCGCTATATCACCTTCCGCGCGGGCGGCGCGTTCCTGACCGCGCTCACCTTCGGCTTCCTGTTCGGGCCGCCGCTGATCATGTCGCTGCGCCGCAGGCAGGGCAAGGGGCAGCCCATCCGCACCGACGGCCCCGAGACGCATTTCTCCAAGGCGGGCACCCCCACCATGGGCGGGCTGCTGATCGTGGGGGCGCTCGTCACCTCCACCCTGCTCTGGGCGCGGCTCGACAACCCCTATGTCTGGCTCGTGCTGTTCGTCACGCTGGCCTTCGGCCTCATCGGCTTTGCCGACGATTACGCCAAGGTGTCCAAGGGCAATCACAAGGGCGTGCCGGGGCGCGTGCGGCTGGCGCTGGGCTTTACCATCGCGCTGATTGCCGCCGCCTGGGCCACCTGGCACCACCCGCCCGAATTGCAGCTGCAACTGGCGCTGCCGGTGTTCAAGGACGTGCTGCTCAACATGGGCTGGCTGTTCATCCCCTTCGCCATGGTGGTGATCGTCGGCGCGGCCAATGCCGTCAACCTCACCGACGGGCTCGACGGGCTGGCGATCATGCCGGTGATGATCGCCTCGGGCGCGCTCGGCATCATCGCCTATACCGTCGGGCGCACCGATTTCACCGAGTATCTCGGCCTGCACTACGTGCCGGGCACGGGCGAGATCCTTGTCTTCGTCGCCGGTCTCGCCGGGGGGGGCCTGGGCTTTCTGTGGTACAACGCGCCGCCCGCCGCCGTGTTCATGGGCGATACCGGCTCGCTCGCGCTGGGCGGCGCGCTGGGTGCCATCGCGGTCGCCACCAAGCACGAGCTGGTGCTCGCCATCGTCGGCGGGCTCTTCGTGGCCGAGGCGCTCAGCGTGATCGTGCAGGTGATCTACTTCAAGCGCACCGGCAAGCGCGTCTTCCTCATGGCCCCGATCCACCACCACTACGAGAAGAAGGGCTGGGCCGAGCCGCAGATCGTCATCCGCTTCTGGATCATCGCGCTCATCCTCGCGATGATCGGGCTGGCGACGCTGAAACTGCGGTAGGGGGGGCGGGGTTCTGGCCTTGCGCGGAACGGACCCGAGACCATCCGGCGATGAGCCGCGCGAGCGCCAGCCCGCGGGATGGCGATGCACCGGTCGGGCTAAAGCGCTTTATCTCAGGGTTCCCGCAAAACCTCGGAGCTTTGCGCCCACGTCACCCAATCGCCAGCCCTCGGGGGCGGGCTGACGATCGCGCGGCGGCGCGCCAAGGCGCGCCTTGTCCCGCGCGGGGGCTGCACCCCTTCCCACATCGCCTCAAACGGGTATTGTGAGAGCGGGGGCAGTCGGGCGGGTCGGTGATGTTGGATACGGTTCTGGGGTTTCTCTCTGATTACACCAATGAACTTGGCGGTGCCGGGGGGCTGGTAGCCGTTCTCCTGTTCATCTGGGCCATCCTCAAATGGCCCTTCAAACGCGACAAACCCACCCAACTCGCCCCCGAGACCATCGACCAGATCAAACCGCCGCAGGCGAAGGACGGCCCCGCCCTCACCGTCGCCGAATACATCCGCCTGCGCCGCGCACTCAAGGCCGATCTCGAACAGGACCTGGCCGAGGCCGACGACGCCGAGAAGGCCCAGCTTCGCGCCCGCATCGCCGAACTCGAATCCCAGATCGCCAATCCCGACGAAGCGCTGGCGGAGGCCCGCAAACGCATCGCCGACGACATCTTCGCCGAGATCAAGGCCCGCAACGAACTCACCGTGCAGGAAACCGCCCGCGCCGCCCATGGCCGCGGCGAGGTCGCCGAGGCCGAGGTTCGCTGGCAGGATGCGGCTCTCCCCGCCACCAGATCCTCCGGTCGAGCCGGAGGAGGACGCCTGCATCACTGCCCCCGCGCGCCCCGTTAACCATGCCCCGCGCCGCCCCCCGCACCGTCGCGATACCGCGGGAATACTGACGCGATACCGACAGCCCGAATCCGCCCCACCCCCCTTGTTAACCTGCCGATTCGGCCCCTCTCGCCCCTGCACCGCACGCCCCGCGCACCCTCTCGTTAACCCGCTTGCGCGCGCCGCGCCGCCGGGGCACTCTCGGCTCCGCTGACAACCATCAGGGGGCGAGGCCGCGATGATCGAGGTTCAGGGGGTCGCCGGGCGGCGCGTGGCGGTGCTGGGGCTGGGCCGGTCGGGCCTGTCGGCGGCGCGGGCGCTGGCGGCGGGCGGCGCGCAGGTGCTGGCCTGGGACGACATGCCCGGCCCGCGCAACCATGCCGGCTCGGAAGGCTTTGAAATCAGCGATTTGACCCGCGACGGCGCGCTCGACGGCGTGGACATGCTGATCGTCTCGCCCGGCATCCCGCATCTCTACCCCGCGCCCAACCGCGTGATCGCCGCCGCCCTCGCCCTCGGCATCCCCGTGGACAACGATATCGGCCTCTTCTTCCGCTCGCTCGCGACCGAGGCCTGGCACCGGTTCGACACCCCGCCAAAGGTGATCGCGGTGACGGGAAGCAACGGGAAATCAACCACTTCGGCGCTCATCCACCATGTGCTGGCGCAGGCGGGCAAGCCCGCGCAGCTGGCCGGCAATATCGGCCGCGGCGTGCTCGATCTCGACCCGCCGGGCGATGGCGGCATGGTGGTGCTCGAACTCAGCAGCTACCAGACCGAACTTGCCCGCGCCCTCACCCCCGATGTGGCTGTTTTCACGAACCTTTCTGCCGATCATCTCGACCGGCACGGCGGCATGGGCGGCTATTTCGCGGCCAAGCGGCGGCTGTTTTCCGAGGGCGGGCCGGACCGCGCGGTGATCGGCGTGGACGAGGCCGAGGGCCGTTTCCTCGCCGGGCAACTGGCCGAGGGCCCCGCCGACGACCGGGTGATCCGCATCTCGTCTGGGCAACGGCTCGCAGGCCCGGGATGGGCCGTCTTCGCGCGCAAGGGCTTTCTCGCCGAAACCCGCAAGGGCAAGCAGGTGGGGGCCATCGACCTGCGCGAAATCAAGGGCTTGCCCGGCGCGCACAACCATCAGAACGCCTGCGCCGCCTACGCCGCCTGCCGCGCGGCCGGGCTTGCCCCCCGGGTGATCGAGCGGGGCTTTCACAGCTTCGAAGGTCTGCCCCACCGCAGCCAGATGGTGGCCGAAGCGGGCGGCGTGCGCATCGTCAACGACAGCAAGGCCACCAACGTGGACGCCGCCCTCAAGGCACTGATGGCCTTTCCGCGCATCCGCTGGATCTGCGGCGGGCTGGAAAAGGAGGGCGGCCTCTCCGCCCTCGCCCCCGCCCTGCCCCATGTCGTCAAGGCCTACGTGATCGGGCGCGAGGCGGCGCAGTTCGCGCTCGGGCTCGAGGGTGTGGAGGCGGCGGTCTGCACCACCATGTCCGCCGCCGTCGCCGCCGCCATGGCCGAGGCGCAGCCGGGCGAGGTGATCCTGCTCGCCCCCGCGGCAGCGAGCTTTGACCAGTATGACAATTTCGAGCGGCGCGGCGAGGATTTCATCGCCGAGGTGCGCGCGCGGCTGCCGGGCAAGGACGCATCGACGCCAGACGGGTGAGGCGGCGATCCGGCCTTGAGCGGTCGTTCAGGCCCTGATCGCAATGCGCGGAATCGAGGTGCCGAAGGCACCGCCGCGCAGCGCCCGACCGCCCCCTCGGGCGGGCGCTCCTCGACGTCGCAAGCAGCGGTGATCATTCAAGTATCCTTCGCCATAAATCGCACAGCACAACCTGAAGCCTCTCGTTCAACGTCCGCTCCAGACCAGTTCCGCCCGCACTGCCCGGACAGCCGGCCCCTACCCCGCCCTTGCCCAGCGGTGCATCACGTCGCCGCCCAGCGCCCGCGTCTCGACCAGGTCGAACCGCGGCGCCTCGTCGAGCCGCGACAGGCCCAGCGCGCCGAGGCCCGGCAGCCCCTCGGCGCCGATGGCGAGCCCTGCCGTGAAGCCCACCAGCTCGTCCACCAGCCCCGCCGCCATCAGCGACGCGGCGAGCGCGCCGCCGCCCTCGCACAGCACCCGCGTGAGCCCCGCCGCGCCAAGCGACCGCAACAGCGCGCCGGGCTCGACCTGCCCCGCCACCACCGCGCAGGGCAGGAGCCGCGCGCCCAGCCCCTCCCAGGCCGCGGCCAGCGCCGGATCGAGCCCGTCGCCATGGCACAGCCACAGCGGCACCTCGCCCGCGCTCTGCGCCAGACGCGACGTCAGCGGCAGGTCGAGCCGGCGCGACACCACCACGCGCACCGGCTGCCGCCGCGCGCCCATGTCGCGCACCGTCAGCATCGGATCGTCGGCGCGCGCCGTGCCCGCCCCCACCATCACCGCGTCGTGGCGCGCGCGCATCGCGTGGACGGCGCGCCGCGCCTGCCCGCCGGTGATCCACTGGCTGTGCCCCGAGGCGGTGGCGATCCGCCCGTCAAAGCTGGTGGCCAGCTTGAGCGTGACACGGGGGCGCGCTTCGGCGTTGCGCAGCAGGAACCCGGCGTGATCCTCCGCCGCCTCGCGGGCGAGAACGCCGGTGGTCACCGCGAGCCCGGCGGCGCGCAGCGCGGCAAAGCCGCGGCCCGCCACGCGCGGATCGGTATCGTCGAAGGGCGCGACCACCCGCGCCACCCCCGCCGCGATCAGCGCATCGGTGCAGGGCGGGGTGGCCCCGTGATGGGCGCAGGGCTCGAGCGTGACATAGGCGGTGGCACCGCGCGCCGCCGCGCCCGCCTGCGCCAGCGCCTGCGGCTCGGCATGGGGG
>CAJXKX010000132.1 GCA_913055965.1 uncultured Roseovarius sp. | reverse complement strand
GGGCAAGGGTCACGGAATCGAGCCCGCCCGAGCAGATGACGATGGTGTCCATATCTCGTGTCCTTGTTTTTTAGAGCGGGTAGGCTGCGACCGCTTGGCCCCGCGCCTTACGCCTTTCGCGCGGTCATGGCAAGCGGGTCGGGGGCGCGCGGCTCAGGGGCTGCGCCCGTCGAGCCGGTCGCCGCGCACGAGGTAGCGGCCTGCCACGCGCAGGGGCAGCGGATCGCCCGAGATGGGCGGCGCGCCCTCTGCCGCCGGGCGCTGGGCATGGATGTGCAGATGCGGCTCGGTGCTGGCCCCGGAATTGCCGATCACGCCGATGCGGCGGCCCTGCCGCACCGTCTCGCCGGGGCTGACCGTGACGCTGCCCTGCCGCATATGCGCCAGCACGATCCACGCGCCGCCGCATGCGAGGATCACGTGATTGCCGAGCCGGTCGACCGGGTCGAGCCGCGGCACCTCGAAATCCGGCGCGCCGCCCTCGGCGGCGATCACGGTGCCGTCGCAGGGCGCGTGCAGGGCACGGCCGAAGATGGCGTAGGCCGCCGGATCGGCGGGGCGCAGGCCATCGGCGCGCTGCCCCCAGCGCCCCAGCCCGAAGAAATCGACGGCATGCGATTGACCGCGCCACGGGCGATAGCGCGCGACGTCGGCGTCGAGGGTATGGAGGTGCACGTTCACGAGGGTCGTCGCCCCGCCATTGCCCACGAGGTAGCGGCCCGGCCCGAGCGGGTTGGCGATCTCGACCACGGGGCCGGGCGGCGGGATGCGGCCTGCCAGCGCGGTGCCCGTGGCCCAGCCGCCGAGCCCCAGAAGGACCAGCCCGGTCAGCGCGGCGGCCCATGCGGCGGGGCCGCGGGGCAGGGGCGGGGGCGGGGCGGTGCCGCGCCGCAGCCGGACCACGCCCGCGACGGCCAGCACGCCCCAGAGGCCCGCAAGGGCCCACGGCATCCACCAGCCCGCCACCGCCCATTGCGCGACCAGCGCCAGCGCGAGCATCGCCGCGCCGGTCCCCGCAACCTGCAGCGCGAGGCCCGCCGCGTTGCGCGCGGGCCCGAGCGCGAGCCACGCCAGCAGCGCCAGCGGGATCGCGAGTTGGGCGGTGAGCGTCAGGAGGAACATGACGGTCTCCGAAGCTGCTGAACGCCGGGTTCGCCTGTCCCCAGATCATGTTCCGGCCCGCGCCGCAACCGGGGCGGGCGTCAAATCGCTTGGAGGCCCGCACGCCGCGCGGCATAACGGGGTCATGGATATCGGAACGCTCGCCTTCGATCACGCGCCGGTGGGGCTTGCGGTGCTGGAACACCGGATCATCAGGATATGCAACCGGCAGTTCGCGGCGATCTTCGGCGGCGATCCGGGCGAGTATGCGGGGGTGCCGCTGGCGCGGTTCTATCCGTCGATCGAGGATTACCGCCGCATCGGGTCGGATGCGCTGGCCGTCATGCGCGAGACCGGGCGCTATGGCGACGAGCGGGTGATGCGGCGCGGCTCGGGGGCGCTGTTCTGGTGCCGGGTGCGGGGGCGGTCGCTCACGCCCGAGGCCCCGTTCACGCGCGGGGTGTGGTCCTTTGCCGACCTGTCGGAGGAACGGCCCCTCGTGGCGCTCACGCAGCGCGAGCGCGAGGTCGCGATCCTGACCTGCCGGGGGCTCACCTCCAAGGAGATCGGGCTCGAGATCGGGCTGAGCCACCGGACCGTCGAGATCTACCGCGCGCGGCTGCTGGAGAAATTCGGCGCGCGCAAGCTGGCCGAACTGGTGGCCAAGCTGTCGGGGATGCCGCTCTGACGGGCATGTGGCCCGGGAAAAGGCCGCTTTTCTCAGGCTGCATCCTGCCCTATAAGCGGCGAAAACCAACGCGACGGGCGCAGGCGCTGCGCGGCGCGTCGCCGTTACCGGGGTAGCATATGTCAAAAGAAAAGCATGAATCGGATGTCGCCTTCATCAGGGCGCTGGCGGAATTGCTGAACGAGAACGACCTCACCGAGTTGTCGGTCAAGCGCGAATACGGCGAGGACGACACGCTCAACGTCCGCGTGAGCCGACGGGGCGAGACGGTGACCACGCAGGTGAGCGCCCCGCCCGCCGCCGCACCCGCAGCCGCCGCGGCTCCTGCCGCTGCCGCGCCCGCCGCGCCCGAGGCCCCCGCCGAGGACCCGGCAAGCCACCCCGGCGCGGTCACCTCGCCGATGGTGGGCACCGTCTACATGCAGGCAGAGCCGGGCGCGCCCTCCTTTGTCAGCGTGGGCCAGCAGGTGAGCGAGGGCGACACGCTGCTGATCATCGAGGCGATGAAGACGATGAACCATATCCCCGCGCCGCGCGCGGGCACCGTGCGGCGCATCCTCGTCGAGGATGGCGCGGCGGTCGAGTATGGCGCGCCGCTCGTCATCATCGAGTGAGGCCGAGATGTTCGACAAGATCCTTGTGGCCAACCGCGGAGAGATCGCGCTGCGCGTGATCCGCGCCGCGCGCGAGATGGGCATCCGCTCGGTCGCCGTCCATTCCACGGCCGATGCCGACGCGATGCATGTGCGCATGGCCGACGAGACGGTGTGCATCGGCCCGCCGCCCTCGTCCGAGAGCTACCTGTCGATCCCGGCGATCATCGCCGCCTGCGAGGTCACGGGTGCGCAGGCGGTGCACCCCGGCTATGGCTTCCTGTCGGAAAACGCCAATTTCGTGCAGATCGTCGAGGATCACGACCTGACGTTCATCGGCCCCTCGGCCGAGCATATCCGCATCATGGGCGACAAGATCACCGCCAAGGACACGATGAAGGCGCTTGGGGTTCCTTGCGTGCCTGGCTCGGATGGCGGGGTGGCCGATCTGGCGGCGGCCAAGGCGCTTTGTGACGAGATCGGCTATCCGGTGATCGTCAAGGCCACGGCGGGCGGCGGCGGGCGCGGCATGAAGGTGGCGCGCGACGCGGGCGAACTGGAGCGCGCCTTCCTGACCGCGCGGTCCGAGGCCAAGGCGGCGTTCGGCAATGACGAGGTCTATATCGAGAAATACCTCACCACACCGCGCCATATCGAGGTGCAGGTCTTTGGCGACGGCAAGGGCCGCGCGGTGCATCTGGGCGAGCGCGACTGCTCGCTCCAGCGCCGTCACCAGAAGGTGCTGGAAGAGGCCCCCGGCCCCTGCATCACCGACGAAGAGCGTGCGCGGATCGGCAGGATTTGCGCCGAGGCCTGCGCCAATATCTCGTATCGCGGCGCGGGCACGATCGAATTCCTCTACGAGAACGGCGAGTTCTTCTTCATCGAGATGAACACGCGGCTTCAGGTCGAACACCCGGTGACCGAGGCGATTTTCGGCGTCGATCTGGTGCGCGAACAGATCCGCGTGGCCGAGGGGCTGCCCATGTCCTTCACGCAGGAGGATCTCAAGATCAACGGCCACGCCATCGAGGTGCGCATCAATGCCGAGAAGCTGCCCGATTTCGCGCCGCGCCCCGGCACGATCACGCAGTTTCACGCCCCCGGCGGGCTTGGCGTGCGGATGGATTCGGCGCTGTACGACGGCTACCGCATCCCGCCCTATTACGACAGCCTGATCGCCAAGCTGATCGTCCACGGGGCCGACCGCGACACCGCGCTGCGGCGGCTGGCGCGCGCGCTGGGCGAGTTGATCGTGGACGGGGTGGATACCACCGTGCCGCTCTTTCATGCGCTGCTGCAGGAAGACGACATCCGCACGGGCCGCTACAACATCCACTGGCTCGAACACTGGCTCGAGACCAACCTGCGGGAGTGATGCCCGCCTTTCTGCCCCCGGCGCTGTTGCTGCGCGCCTACGCGGCGGGCGTGTTTCCGATGGCCGGGGCGCGCGACGACCCCGAGGTGTTCTGGGTCGATCCGCCCTTGCGGGGGGTGCTGCCGCTCGACGGCTTCCATCTCTCGCGCAGCCTCGCGCGGCGGATGCGGCGGGGGGGATACGACGTCAGCCTCAATGCCGATTTCGAAGGCGTGGTGGATGCCTGCGCCGACCGCGCCGAGACCTGGATCAGCGCCCCCATCCGCGCCGCCTATCTCGACCTGCACGCGCGGGGGGCGGCCCATTCTATCGAGGTCTGGGAGGAAGGGGCGCTGGCGGGCGGCATCTACGGTGTGTCGCTGGGGCGGGCGTTCTTCGGCGAGAGCATGGTCTCGCGGCGCACCGATGGCTCGAAACGGGCGCTGGCGCATCTGGTGGATCACCTGCGGCGCTGCGGCTTCACGCTGTTCGACACGCAGTTCATCACCCCGCACCTTGCGCGGCTGGGCGCGGTCGAGATCGATCGCGACGACTATCGCAAACGGCTGGCAGCGGCGCTGGAGGGGGAGGCGGATATCGCCGCGCTGCCGCTCGAGCGCGACCCGGCTCAGGTGGTGCAGCGCATCACCCACACGTCGTAGCGCGCGTGTTCCAGCGGATTGAGCGCGGGCGACGAGGCCAGCATCCAGCCATCGAACAGGAGCGCGCCGCCTTCGGTCTCGCGGATGCGCACATGGGCAAAGGCATCGCCCGCCGGGTTGCCCTCGGGGTAGCGGCATTCGATCAGCTGCACGGTCAGCGAGCCGAACTCGGCGCTCTGGCCGTTGGCGAGGTCGAGGTCGCGCAATTCGGTGGTGATCTTGTCGAGGCCGCGCAGCACGCCGCCGGTGCCGGGGGCGGCGGGCTCTTGTGCGGGCGCGGTGCCCGCCGCCAGCACGAGCGCGCAAGCCAGCGCCGCCGCGCGGCGGATCATTCCTCTTCGCCCGAGACGAATTTCATCAGCAGCGACACGAGGCTGACCGACCCTTGGGTGAACTCGATCTCGTCGCCGGGCTCGAAATGAAACGGCGAGCCGCCGGGCAGGATCTCGACGTAATTGCCCCCCAGGAGCCCCTCGGACGAGATCGCGACCGCGCTGTCATCGGGCACGTCCACCCCGGTGCTGACGGTGAACACCGTCTTGGCGCGGTAGGTGTCGGGGTCGAGGCGCAACTCGGTGACGCGGCCCACCTTGACGCCCGCTAGGCGCACATCGGTGCCCACGCTCACGCCATCGGCGCTGCGGAAACTGGCGGTGAGCGGGTATTCCTCGCCCGCCGTGGTAAAGCCGGTGGTCTTGCCAGCATAGGCGACAAAGCCCACCGCCACGGCAAGCACCAGCCCCCCCACGAGGATTTCGGTCTTGTTCTCGGACATCGTCCCGCCCCTATTCCGGCGTCCACGCCTCGTAATCGCGCCGCGTCACCGGCTCGGGGCGGCGAATCGATCCGGCGGGGGCATAGGCGAGCGGGGTGCCGGTGAGGTTTTCCTGGTGGGGCTTTTCCCAGGATTTGCGCGGCAGCGGCGCTTCGCTGGGCGGCTCTGCAAAGGTGTGGTGCAGCCAGCCGTGCCAGTCGGGGCTCACGCGGCTCGCCTCGGCCTCGCCGTTGAAGATCACCCAGCGCTTCTTGCCGTCGCGCGAGCGGTAGAACATGTTGCCTTGCGCATCCTCGCCCACCTTCACGCCGTTGCGCCAGGTGTAGATCTGGGTGTTGAGCGTCTGCCCGTTCCACCATGTCACGGCGCGCAGCAGCGTGTTGAGAATACCCATCGGAGCCTCCGGCTTGGTCTGTGCACGATATGGCGGATTTGGCGGCAAAGGTCCAGCGCCGCGTGCGGCGCGCCGGGGTCCGGCGCGCGCGCGTGCCGCGTCTGTCAGCAGGGCACGGTGCGGTAGGTGCCGTCGCCGTTCGAGTAGGCGCATTGGTTGGTGCGGGTGTTGCGCGCGATGAGCGTGCCCGCTGCAGCGCCCGCCAGCGTCGAGAGCACCGTCCAGCCCGCATTCGCGTCGAAGGCGAGCGCCCCGATCAGGCCCGCGCCCGCGCCGATGGCGGCCCCGGTTACTTCGCGGTTGTCGGTGGTGTCGATGCAGCCCGCGAGCGCAAGCCCCGCGAGCGCGCCGATGATCGTGTTGCGTTTCATGTCATGCTCCTTTCCTGCCTGGGAGGTTACAGCATAACTCAATCTAGCGCAGGTGCGCGCCGGGAAAAATCCCGCATCGGCAAGGAATGGCCGGTCAGGGGATCGGCGGCGGGCGCTTGCGCCGCGCCCCGGAGAGCGCGTTGCCCGCAATGGCCGCCAGCAGTGGCGCCCAGGCCAACGGCCCGCACAGGAACACCGCGTCGGTCACGTCAGGACCAACGCCGCGCGACCCACTCGCCGATCAGCCCGATCACCAGACCGGCAACCACCAGCGTCACGATCACCGGAACATCGACCAGAACCAGCGCGTAATCCGTCATGATCTTGAGCATCGCATTGATCGACTGCATCAACCCGGTAAAGCGCCGGTCCAGCGCCATCAGCAGCATCT
>CAJXKX010000131.1 GCA_913055965.1 uncultured Roseovarius sp. | reverse complement strand
GTGGCGGTCGCGGGCGGAACCGCAATCGCAACAAGGACGAAGGCACGGAAGGTGCAGAGGAAACTTCGGAGGAATCCGAAGAAGCCGATAAAGCTTCTGAAGGTGACGAGGGCGAGGAAGAGAAGCCCCGCAAGCGTCGTCGACGCGGTGGCCGTGGTCGCAACAAGAAGCGCGATGAAGCGTCTTCCGAAGAACCGGCGGAAAAGGGTGCAGATGCCCCTGAGACTCCGGAAACCGAAACCGGGGGCGAAGCCGAGACCGAAAAGCCTGCAGAGGAAGAGAAGAAGCCCAAACGACGGTCCCGCAAGAAGAAGGCAGAGCCCGAAGAGTCGGCTGCTGAAGAGGCCAAAACTGCACCTGCGGATGAGGCCGAGGAAGCCGAAAAGCCCAAGCCAAAGCGTAAGCGAGCACCACGCAAGAAGAAGGTGGAAGAGGCTGCCGATACAGCGCCGGAGGCCGAAGCAGCCGTTGCCGCGGCTGCTCCGCAAGAAGCATCAGCCGAGAACGAGGCCGAAGCAGCTACCTCCATCGACGAGGAAACCGGTGAACCGCGCCGCGGGGGCTGGTGGCAGCGGACTTTCGGACAATAGCAGCCTATTGCAAGAACGAACGATCAGGCTGCATAGGGGCCAACCGGTGCAGCCTGATCCCGCACGGCTCGGCTCGCTCGCGTCTCACCATGATTTCGCAAGAAGCTAGGGAGCTAGGGAGCTAGGGAGCTATCTCTGACCCGTCCCAGGAAAGCAACTTGCCGCTGTCTTCAGGGCCTGCGTTCTTTATGACTTGCAAGAGACGTGTTGCAGCTTCGCGCCTATTGGTTAACTGCCCGGGCGGCAGGTTGCCATGAAACGGTGCGGATAGCGCAGTGTCCACAGTGCCCGGATGCAACGCGAGGGCAACGCCCTGCTTGTGCGTACGTTTCATTTCCAGCGCGAAGTTCCTGATCAGCATATTCAATGCCGCCTTGCTGGCCCTGTAAGAATGCCAACCGCCCATACGATTGTCCGAAATCGAGCCGACCTTGGCTGAAAGCGCTGCGAAAACCCACCTGTTTTCGCGCGGCATCAGAGGCAACATGTGGCGAGCAATCAATGCCGGCCCGATTGCGTTGACTTGCATCACTTGGGCCATGACCTCGGCAGTGATCGATCGATGGCTTCGTTCCGGCCCTGTACCGTCCTCAAGCGTAAGCACGCCCGTGGCAATGATGACCAGATCCGGCAACCCGTCCCGCATGGCCTGGGCTGCGCCCGCGATGCTGCACTCATCCGTGAGATCGAAAGAGAAGGGCGTGATCAAATGGTGCTTGGGCACCTGCCCTTCGCGCGCACCGGCAAGCACCGGCACATTGTTGTCGACAAGCAGCCGTGCAAGGGCAGCGCCGATCCCACCGGAAGCGCCAAAGATTGCCGCCTTTCGCGGCCAGGTTTTTCCAGGAAGTGATGATTCCTCAGCCATTGCACGCGGATAGCGCGACAGGTTAAGGCATGAAATATGACCTTTTCGCCATATAGGCGTTCCCGAAAGCAGGCTTTCCTCCGATCGGGCAAAGCTGCGACTTGCCCTCACCGCGCGAATGGCTAGATAGGACCGGATTAGGCGAAAGCGGAGCATCATGGCGACATTCACGCTACCGAAGAACAGCAAGATCACCGGCCAGGGCAAGGAGCACAAGGCTTCCGATGCCAAGCGGGTCAAACGTTTCAAGATCTATCGTTGGGATCCGGATAGCGGCGAAAATCCGCGCTATGACACTTTCGAGCTCGACCTCGACGATTGCGGGCCGATGGTTCTGGATGCGCTGATTTACATCAAGAACAAGATCGACCCGACGCTGACCTTTCGCCGGTCGTGCCGCGAGGGGATTTGCGGCTCCTGCGCGATGAATATCGACGGGATCAACACGCTCGCCTGCATCTACGGCATGGACGAGATCAAGGGCGACGTGAAGATCTACCCGCTGCCGCACATGCCGGTGGTCAAGGACCTGATCCCCGACCTCACCCATTTCTATGCGCAGCACGCGAGCATCATGCCCTGGCTGGAAACCAAGACCAACCGCCCGGCCAAGGAATGGAAACAGTCGATCGAGGACCGCGAAAAGCTCGACGGTCTCTATGAATGCGTGATGTGCGCCTCATGCTCGACCGCCTGCCCGTCCTATTGGTGGAACGGCGACAAGTATCTGGGGCCCGCCGCGCTGCTGCACGCCTATCGCTGGATCATCGATTCACGCGACGAGGCGACGGGCGAGCGGCTGGACGATCTGGAAGATCCGTTCAAGCTCTATCGGTGCCACACGATCATGAACTGCACCAAGACCTGCCCCAAGGGGTTGAACCCGGCCAAGGCCATCGCCGAGATCAAGAAGATGATGGTCGAGCGGCACGTCTGATCGCGTGTGACGCGGGCACGGACGCCATCGAGACCCCGGAACGCGGCATGCGCTCCGGGGTCTTTTTGTCCGGCGCGGCGCATCCTCGCGATTGTCGCCCGGGGGCATTTCTGAAATGGTGCGCGCGTCGGTGAGTTGCAGGACGGAGCGCCCATGAAGATCGAACAGACCCCGCTGCCCGGTGTGGTGGTCCTCACCCCCGCGCGGTTCGGCGACAGTCGCGGTTTCTTTTCGGAATCGTGGAATCGCAGGCGCATGGCAGAGGCGGGGTTCGATATCGACTTCGTGCAGGACAATCATTCGCTCTCGGCGCGGGCGGGCACGGTGCGGGGCCTGCATTATCAATCCCCGCCCCACGCACAGGCCAAGCTGGTGCGCTGCGGTCGCGGGCGGCTTTTCGACGTGGTGGTGGATGTGCGGCGCGGCAGCCCGGCGTTCGGGCGCTGGTTCGGGGTGGAGTTGAGCGCGGCGAACGGGCGGCAGGTGCTGATCCCCGAGGGGTTCCTGCACGGCTTCGTCACCCGCGAGCCCGATACCGAGATCGTCTACAAGTGCAGCGATTACTATGCCCCCGAGTGCGACGGCGCGGTGCGCTTCGACGATCCCGATATCGGCATCGACTGGGGGCTGGAGGGCGCGGCCCCGATCCTGTCGGACAAGGACGCGGCGGCCCCCGCCCTTGCCGGGTTCGACACCCCGTTCGAGTGGAGGGGATAGGCCATGCGCATCCTTGTCACCGGCGGCTGCGGCTTCATCGGATCGGCGGTGGTGCGGCTGGCCGTCGCGCGCGGGCACGAGGTGATCAATCTCGACGCGCTCACCTATGCCGCCTGCCCCGACAACGTGGCCTGCGTGGCCGAAAGCCCGCTCTACACCTTCGAGCATGCCGATATCCGCGACCGCGCGGCGCTCGACCGCATTTTTGCCAGCCATGCGCCCGAGGCGGTGATGCACCTTGCCGCCGAGAGCCATGTGGACCGCTCGATCGACGGGCCGGGCACCTTTGTCGAGACCAACATCACCGGCACCTACAACCTGCTGGAGGCCGCGCGCGCATACTGGACGCGGGCGGGCAAGCCCGAGGCGTTCCGCTTTCATCATATCTCGACCGACGAGGTCTATGGCTCGCTCGGGGCCGAGGGGCAGTTTACCGAGGACACGCCCTACGATCCGCGCAGCCCCTATTCGGCGTCCAAGGCGGCCTCGGATCATCTGGTGCGGGCCTGGCACGAGACCTATGGACTGCCGGTTGTGCTCACCAACTGTTCCAACAATTACGGCCCCTACCATTTCCCCGAAAAGCTCATCCCGGTGGTGATCCTCAATGCGCTGGCGGGCAAGCCGCTGCCGATCTACGGCGACGGCTCCAACGTGCGCGACTGGCTTTTTGTCGAGGATCACGCCGACGCGCTCTTGCTGGTGGTGGAGAAGGGCGCGGTCGGCCGCAGCTACAACATCGGCGGCGAGAACGAGCGCAGCAACCTGGAGCTTGTCCGCACGCTCTGCGGTATTCTCGACGAGTTGCGGCCCCGCGCGGGAGGCTCCTACGCCGATCAGATCACCTTTGTCGCGGATCGCCCCGGCCATGATGCGCGCTATGCCATCGACCCGGCGCGCATCCGGGAGGAACTGGGCTGGCGGCCCTCGGTGACGGTGGAGGAAGGGCTGCGGCGCACGGTGCAATGGTTTCTCGACAACGAGCCGTGGTGGCGCGCGTTGCAGGATCGCGAGGGCGTGGGCGCGCGGCTGGGGGTTTCGGCATGAGGGTGCTGGTGTTCGGCGGCGGGCAGCTTGCCACCGAGATCGCGCGCCGGGCACCGGATGGCCTGCACCCCGACATGGCCGGGCGCGCGCGGGCCGATCTGGAGGTGTCCGGGGCCTGTGACGCGCTCATCCGCGAGGCGGCCCCCGACGCGGTGATCAACGCCGCCGCCTACACGGCGGTGGACCGCGCGGAGGAGGACGAGGACCGCGCCACCCGCATCAACGGTGCCGCGCCCGGAGAGATGGCGCGCGCCTGCGCCGTGCTTGGCATTCCGCTGGTGCAGGTCTCGAGCGATTACGTGTTTGACGGGGCGGGCACGGTGCCGTGGCAGCCCGGCGATGCCCCTGCCCCGCTGGGGGCCTATGGGCGGAGCAAGCTGGCAGGTGAAGAAGCAGTGCGCGCAAGCGGCGCGGTGCATGCGATCCTGCGCACGTCGTGGGTGGTGTCGGCGCATGGGGCCAATTTCGTGCGCACCATGCTGCGGCTGGGGCGTGAGCGGGACGCGCTGCGCATCGTCGCCGATCAGGTGGGCGGGCCGACGCCCGCCGCCGCGCTGGCCGATGCCTGCCTGACCATGGCGCAGGCGCTGCGCGCCGATCCGTCGAAATCCGGCACCTGGCATTTCGCGGGCGCGCCCGAGACCTCCTGGGCCGGGTTCGCGCGCGCCATTTTCGACATGGCGGGCATCGCCTGCGCGGTCGAGGACATTCCCACAAGCGATTACCCCACCCCGGCGCGCCGACCGCTCAATTCACGGCTCGATTGCAGCGCCACGCACGCGGCGTTCGGTCTTGGCCAACCCGACTGGCGCGAGGGGCTGCGCGATATCCTGACAGAGCTTGGAGAGATTTCACGATGACGACACGCAAGGGCATCATCCTTGCCGGTGGCTCCGGCACGCGGCTTTATCCGATCACCATGGCGGTGTCGAAACAGCTCTTGCCGATCTACGACAAGCCGATGGTCTATTACCCGCTGTCGGTGCTGATGCTGGCGGGCATTCGGGAGATCGCGATCATCACCACGCCGCAGGATCAGGATCAGTTCCGCCGCCTGCTGGGTGACGGGTCGCAATGGGGGCTGTCGTTCACCTATATCGAGCAGCCCTCACCCGACGGGCTGGCGCAGGCCTATCTGCTGGCCGAGGAGTTCCTCGATGGCAGCCCCTCGGCGATGGTGCTGGGCGACAACATCTTTTTCGGGCATGGCCTGCCCGAGATGCTGGCCGCCGCCGATGCGCGGGGCGAGGGCGGCACGGTGTTCGGCTACCGCGTTTCCGACCCCGAGCGCTATGGCGTGGTGGATTTCGACGCCGAAGGCCGCGCCCGCGCGATCGTGGAAAAGCCCGAGGTGCCGCCCTCGCATTACGCGGTGACCGGGCTTTATTTCCTCGACGGCAGCGCCCCTGCGCGGGCGCGGCACGTCACGCCCTCGGCGCGCGGCGAGTTGGAAATCACCTCTCTGCTGGAAAGCTATCTGCACGATGGCTGCCTCGACGTGGAACGGATGGGGCGCGGCTTTGCCTGGCTCGATACCGGGACGCATGGCAGCTTGCTGGACGCCGGGAATTTCGTGCGCACCCTGACCGAGCGGCAGGGGCTTCAGGTCGGCTCGCCCGACGAGATCGCCTATCGCGCGGGCTGGATCGACGCCGAGGCGCTGCGCGCGCGCGCCGGGACCTTTGCCAAGAACGCCTACGGCACCTATCTCGCGACGGTCGCGGGGTAGCGGCAGGACCGGTCAGAACGCCTTGAAGGTGAGCGTCGTCTCGGTCCGCTCGATCCCCTCGATATCGAGAAGGTTGTCGTTGATATACTTGCCGATATCGGCCCCCTCGGGGACGTAGAGCTTCATCAGCAGGTCGAACGGGCCGGAGGTGGAGTGCAGCTCCGAGTGGATTTCGCGCAGGGCGATATCCTCGGCCACGCGGTAGGACTGGCCGGGCTTGCAGCGGATGTTGATGAAGACGCAGCGCATTCAGGCTCTCCTGCCGTGGTCGTGTCGCCCCGAGTATTTCCGCTATGCGCGCGATTGTCCATGATCCGCAGGCGGGGTGAGCAAAGGCCGCAAGAGCGCCAGCGGATGCGCGCGCAGGCTGAGGCGCAGGGCGGCGTAATCCTCGACCATCTCCTCGCCGAGGCTCATCGCGGGCAAGGTCGCGGCGGGCTCGTCGATGCGCTCGCCGTCG
>CAJXKX010000130.1 GCA_913055965.1 uncultured Roseovarius sp. | reverse complement strand
GAGCCAGTCCTCGACCGCGGCCACGTCCTTGTAGCCGATTTCCGGATCCTGCGCGCGCAGGCTGGCATCGAATCGGGCGTCGCCCTCCGATGTGGCCTGACCGTCGCGCAGGAACGGCCCGTAGATGGCCAGCCATCCGCCGGGCGCGAGCGCCTGCGCGGCCTCCTGCACCACGGTGCGGGCCTCTTGCGTGCTGACGAGATGCAAAAGGTTGACCAGCACGACCATGTCCTGCCCGGCGTGATCCGCCCCCCATCCCGGCGCGGTCGCATCGAGGCTGCGGGACGGCGCGAGGTTGGGCAGCGCCGCCTCGGCCACATAGGCGTCGATGCTGGCGCGGCGCGCGGCGTCGATCTCGGTGGGGTGCCAGGAGAGGCCCGGCATGGCGCGGGCGAAGGCCACTGCGTGCTGCCCGGTCCCGCTCGCGATCTCCAGCGCGCGGCCCGTCTCGGGCGCGATCTCTTGCAGCGCCCCGGAGATCGGCCCCGCGTTGCGTTCCGCCGAGGGCGCGTGCAGCTTGGCACCATCGGTCTCATGCGCGACCGAGGCCGTGGGCGGCAGGGTGCGGCGCGTGCTCATGCACCCTCTTCGGTGCGATCGGTTGCGGGCGGCGGGGCGGGCGTCAGCGCCGCGAGCCGCGCATAGAGCGCGTCGTCCATCTCGAACGTCATCGCCGCCAGCGACGGCGCGATCTGTTCCGCCGAGCGCCCCGAGATGAGCGGCACCGGGGCTGCGGGATGGCCCGCGGCCCATGCCACGGCGAGCGTCGCCGGATCGGTGCCAAGCTCCGCCGCGATCGCCACGAGCGCCGCCGTGGCGTCCTGCATCCAGTCCTGCCCGTAGCGGATCGCGTAGCGCTCGTTGCCGGTCAGCCGCCCGGTCTCGCCGCGCGCATACTTGCCGGTGAGCAGGCCGCCTGCGAGCGGCGAGTAGCCTGCCACGACCATTCCCTCCGAGGCCGCCATCGGCAGGATCTCCACCTCCGCCTGACGCTTCACGAGGCTGTACATCGGCTGCAGGATCGAGATCGGCAGATCGAGCCGCGCGCCGATGCAGGCGGCCTTCATCACCTGCCACGCGGCGAAATTCGACAGGCCGACATGGCTGATCTGGCCACGCCCGCGCAGATCGGCGAAACATTCCATCGTTTCCTCGAGCGGCGTCTCGGGATCGAAGCGGTGCAGGTAAAGGATATCGACGTGATCCATTCCCAGCCGCTGCCGCGACAGATCGAACTGCGCGCGGATATTGGCAGCCCCCGCGCCGCCCGAATAGCCTGCCTTGGTGGCGATCACCAACCGGTCGCGATGCGGCGCGGCAAAGCGCCCGAGCAGCGTCTCGGATGCGCCGCCGGTATAGAGATGCGCGGTGTCGAAATGGGTGATGCCCGCGTCAAGGCAGGCGTCGAACATGGCGCGCGAGGCGGTCTCGTCGGCGGCGTCGCCGAATTGCATGGTGCCAAAGGCGAAGCGGCTCGCCGGGGTTCCGTCGGGGGAGGTGATCGTGATGCTCATGACGCGCAAATTGGCACGCGGCGGGGCCGAAGAAAAGGTGCGACCTTGCATCCCGGGGGCGCGGGGCTTAGGCGAATGAGAGGAGACAGCCCCCGAGGACCAAGCGCCCATGAAGATGCACGAGACCTTCATCAAGCCGATGCACCCCGAGGGGCGCAAATTCGTGGCGATCTTTGCCGGGATCGCCCTGTTGCTGTTCCTGGTATGGGAGCCGCTGGGCTGGATCGGGGCGGGGCTGACGGTCTGGTGCTACTACTTCTTTCGCGACCCCGAGCGGGTGACGCCGCAGCGCCCCGGCCTGATCGTCAGCCCGGCGGACGGGATCGTGTCGCTGATCGAGCCCGCGGTGCCCCCCGCAGAGCTTGGCCTGCCGGACACACCGCTCACCCGCGTCAGCGTGTTCATGTCGGTGTTCAACTGCCATGTGAACCGCGCGCCGGTGGCCGGGCGGGTGATCAAGGTGGCCTATCGCCCCGGCAAGTTCCTCAACGCCTCGCTCGACAAGGCGAGCGCGGATAACGAGCGCAACGGCATCGTCTTCGGGATGGAGGACGGGCACGTCCTGCCGGTGGTGCAGATCGCCGGGCTGGTGGCGCGGCGGATCGTGTGCTTCACCGCCGAGGGGCAGGCGCTCGGGCGCGGCGCGCGCTTCGGGCTGATCCGGTTCGGCTCGCGGCTCGATGTCTACCTGCCACAGGGCGTGGCCCCGCTGGTGCGCGTGGGCCAGACCATGATCGCCGGGGAGACGGTGATCGCGGAGACGGGGGAATGAGCCGCCCCCCGCGCAAGGAACTGACCCTCGCGCAGCTGTTGCCCAACATGCTGACGGTGGCGGCGATCTGCGCTGGGGTGACGGCGATCCGCATGGGCGTGCAGGGCGACTACGTGCGCGCGGTGCAGCTTCTGCTCGTGGCGGGGGTGCTCGACGGGCTCGACGGACGGCTGGCGCGGCTGCTGCGCAGCACATCCGCGATGGGGGCCGAACTCGATTCGCTGGCGGATTTCGTGAATTTCGGGGTGGCCGCGCCGCTGGTGATCTACTTCTGGGGCCTGCAGGACATGCGCCACGCGGGCTGGATCGCGGTGCTGTTCTTTGCGGTGTGCTGCGTGATGCGGCTGGCGCGGTTCAACGTCAGTTCCCGCGAGGAAGGGGCCAAGGGCGGGTCGGGAGCGTATTTCCAGGGCCTGCCCTCGCCCGCAGGGGCGCTTCTGGCGATGTTGCCGATGTTCTTTACCTTCGCACTGCCGGGGATGTCCCTGCCGCCCGCACCGCTGGTGGCGCTCTACATGGCCGGGGTGGGCCTTCTGATGATCACCCCGGTGCCGATCTGGTCGTTCAAGCGCACGCGCATCTCGCGCGAGAACGTGAAATTCTTCCTGCTGGCCTTTGCCTGCGTGGCGGCGGCGCTGACGCTCTTTACCTGGGCGGCGCTGATCGTGATCTGTCTCGTCTATGTCGCTGTCGTGATCTGGGCGGCCTTGATCTGGTACCCGAAGGACCGATCTTGAAGCGAAACGGAAAGGGAGGACGATGGATCTCGACGCGGTGAAGAACAGCTATGCCCGCTGGGCGCCGGTCTATGACGTGACCTTCGGCAAGATCACCCATGCCGGGCGGCGCGCGGCGGTGGCACATATCAATGCGCGCGGCGGCGATGTGCTCGAGGTGGGGGTGGGCACCGGGCTGTCGCTCGAAACCTATGACCGGGCGTTGCGCGTCACCGGCATGGATTACAGCGAGGACATGCTGCGCAAGGCGCGGGATCGGGTTGCAAGGCTGGGGCTGCGCCATGTCGCCGGGCTGCGGCAGATGGATGCGCGCAGCCTCGATTTCCCCGATGCGAGTTTCGACACCGTGGCGGCGATGCACGTGCTGTCGGTGGTGCCCGAACCGGGCCGCGTCATGGCCGAGATCGCCCGCGTCCTGCGCCCCGGCGGGCAGGTAGTGATCACCAACCATTTCCGCCACGAACGCGGGGTCTGGGCCGGTCTCGCCCGCGCCGCCGCGCCGCTGGAGCGGGTGCTGGGGTGGCACTCGGATTTCGAGATCGACACCGTCCTGCAGGACCCGCGCCTGCACGTCGTCACCCGCCGCGACCTGCCGCCGATGGGGATGATGACCTTCCTGGTGCTGGAAAAGCGGGTAAATTGAACGCGGGACCGCTTGTCCTGCGCTGAGGGATGTCTGTACCGAATGGAGTGGGGCCAGTCACACGCCGCGCCGCGTCAATGGAGGGGCCGTGATGCGCCTGATAATTCTTCTCGCCGGGCTCCTCCCCGTCATGGCCGCTGCGGAACCGGTGCTGATCGCCGGGCCTCTTGGACCTCTCGAAGCGGAACGGATCGCGGTCGGGGGCGCGGCGCATGCCGTGGTCATCGTGCCCGGCTCCGGGCCGACGGACAGGGACGGGAATTCTCCCGGAACGGGCCTTGCGACGGACAGCTACAAGTTGCTGGCCGAGGGGCTGGCGCAGTCGGGGATCGCCTCGCTGCGCATCGATAAGCGCGGTCTCTACGGCAGCGCCGCGGCGATCGCCGATCCGAACGCGGTCACGATCGGAGCCTATGCCGGGGATGTCCGCGACTGGGTTAGCCATGCCGCAGACCTCGCCCCCTGCGTCTGGATCGCCGGGCATTCCGAAGGCGGGTTGGTCGCCCTGGTCGCGGCGCAAGACCCGCCGGATCGGCTCTGCGGTCTGATCCTGCTGGCAACGTCGGGGCGGCCGACAGGGCGATTGCTGATCGAACAGTTCGAGGCCAACCCGGCCAACGGCCCCCTCATGCCCGAAATCAGCTCCATCGTGGCCGATCTCGAGGCCGGCAAGAGCCGCGACCCGGCCTCCGTCACTCAGGCTCTGCAACCGCTCTTTTCGGCGGAACTGCAGCGCTACATGATCGACTTGTTTTCCTACGATCCCGTGAGCCTCGCCAAGGGGTGGCGGGGCCCTGTGCTGATCATTCAGGGAGACGCGGACGTGCAGGTCCGCCCCCATGATGCCGATCTGCTCGAAAGCGCCCTGCCGCAGGCGCGCCGGATCGATCTTGCTGGGGGCACGCATATGCTCAAGGCGGCTGTCCCCGGCAGGCCCTTTGCCACCTATACCGACCGCGCCCTGCCGCTCCACGACGCGCTTGTGCCGGGGATCGTCGCCTTCATCGACGGGGCCTCGGCTCGCCGTTGAAGGCAACCGGCCGCGCCGAATTCGGCGCGGCCGCGATGTTTGCAGGCATGCCGGATCAGTTCGGGATCTGGCCCGTCAGCCCCTCGACATAGAAATCCATGCCCAGCAGCGTGCCGTCATCGGCGACCTCGCCCTCGGCGAGCCACGCGCTGCCGTCCTGCCGGTTGATCGGGCCGGTGAACGGGTGATACTCGCCCGCCGCCATCGCCTGCTTGAGCGCCAGCGCCTCGGCGCGCACGTCCTCGGGCACCGCGTCGGTGATCTCGCCGATCTCGACCATGCCCTCGTCGATGCCGTGCCAGACCTGCTGGCTCTCCCACGTGCCGTCGATCACCGCCTGCGTGCGGGCGATGTAGTAGGGGGCCCAGTTATCGATGATCGACGAGACGCGCGGGAAGGGCGCGTATTCTGCCATGTCCGAGGCCTGCCCGAAGGTCACGACATTGCCGGCCTTCTCGGCCGCCGCCTGCGGCGCGGTCGAATCGGTGTGCTGCAGGATCACGTCAGCGCCCTGTTCGATGAGCGCCTGCGCCGCGTCAGCCTCCTTGGCCGGGTCGAACCAGGTGTAGGCCCAGATGATCTTGAACTCGACATCGGGGTTGACCTTGGCGGCATGAAGATAGGCCGCGTTGATGCCACGGATGACCTCGGGAATCGGATAGGAGGCGATGTAGCCGATGATGTTCGATTTGGTCATCTTGCCCGCGATATGGCCCTGCACCGCGCGCCCCTCGTAGAACCGCGCCGAATAGGTCGAGACATTGGGCAGGGTCTTGTAGCCGGTGGCATGCTCGAATTTCACGTTCGGGAATTTCTCGGCCACCGAGATGGTCGGCTCCATGAAGCCGAAGGAGGTGGTGAAGATCAGGTCCGCGCCCTGCAACGCCATCTGCGTGATCGCGCGCTCGGCATCGGCGCCCTCGGGCACGCTTTCCTGGTAGACCGTCTCGACGGCATCGCCGAAATGTTCCTCGATGGCGAGACGGCCCTTGTCATGCTCGTAGGTCCAGCCGCCATCGCCGATCGGGCCGACATAGATGAAGCCGACGCGGGTCTTGTCCTGCGCCACGGCGGCTCCGGTCGCGAGGCCGAGCGCGAGCGCGGCGGTGGTGAGAAGGCGGGTGAGTGTCATGTGTGGTCTCCCTGTTCGTGGTTGTCGTTGTGTCATTGCGAGGCGTGGAAGATGCGGCCCAGCGAGCCCGGGGCGCGCGAGCGGTCGGCGGACATGATGACCAGCACGAGGATGGTGATCAAGTAGGGCGACATGGAAAGATACTCGACCGGGATGGCGAGACCCGCTGCCTGCAGGTTGAGCTGCAGCACCGTCACCCCGCCGAAAAGCCAGGCACCCAGCAGAACCCGGCCCGCCTTCCACGAGGCGAAGACCACGAGCGCGAGCGCGATCCAGCCCGCGCCCGCCGTCATGCCCTCGGTCCACTGCGGCACGCGGATGAGGCTGATATAGGCCCCGCCCAGCCCCGCGCAGGCCCCGCCGAAGAGGATCGCGAGGATGCGCACGCGCACCACCCGGTAGCCCAGCGCATGCGCCGCGTCGTGGTTCTCGCCCACCGCGCGCAGGATCAGGCCCGCGCGGGTATATTTCAGCATCGCCCAGACCGCCGCGACCAGTGCCAGCGCCAGATACACCATCAGGTCGTGCGAAAACAGC
>CAJXKX010000129.1 GCA_913055965.1 uncultured Roseovarius sp. | reverse complement strand
GAGGTCGCCAAGTGGACGCCCGAAGAGGTCGAGCGCGTGACCGGCGCGCCGGGCAGCCAGCTGCGCCGCGTGGCGCGGACGCTCGCCAACAGCCGTCCCGGCACCGTGATCTGGTGCATGGGTGGCACGCAGCACACCAACGGCAACAACAACACCCGCGCTTACTGCATCCTGCAACTGGCGCTCGGCAACATGGGCGTTGCGGGTGGCGGCACCAACATCTTCCGCGGCCATGACAACGTGCAGGGGGCCACGGACCTTGGCGTTCTCAGCCACACCCTGCCCGGCTACTATGGCCTGGCCAAGGGATCGTGGGATCACTGGGCACGGGTCTGGGGCGAAGACCCCGAATGGCTGGCCAACCGGTTCGCCAAGATCACCGGCAAGGACGGCAAGGAACAGTCGCTCCAGCAGCTGAGCGGCATCCCCGTGAGCCGCTGGATCGACGGTGTGCTCGAAGACCCCGAGAACATGGACAACCCCAACAAGGTGCGGGCCATGGTGCTCTGGGGGCATGCGCCCAACAGTCAGACGCGCGGCAAGGAAATGAAGACGGCGATGGAACAGCTCGACATGCTGGTCGTGGTCGATCCGTTCCCGACCGTGTCGGCGGTCATGCATGACCGCACCGACGGCGTCTACCTGCTCCCTGCCTGCACGCAGTTCGAGACGCGCGGCTCCGTCACCGCCTCGAACCGCTCGATCCAGTGGCGCGACCGCATCATCGAGCCGCTCTTCGAGAGCCGGCCCGACGAGGTGATCATCGCCAAGTTCGCCAACAAGTTCGGCTTCGCCGACCGTCTGTTCCGCAACATCGAGATGGACGATCCCGAAACCCCGAATGTCGAGAGCATCACCCGCGAGTTCAACCGCGGCATGTGGACGGTGGGCTATACCGGGCAGAGCCCCGAGCGGCTCAAGCTGCACATGGCCAACCAGCACACGTTCGACAAGACGACGCTGCGCGCCAATGGCGGGCCCGCGGATGGCGACACCTACGGTCTGCCCTGGCCGTGCTGGGGCACGCCCGAGATGAAGCATCCCGGCACCCATGTGCTCTACGACATGTCCAAGCCCGTCTCCGAGGGTGGCCTGACCTTCCGCGCGCGTTTCGGCGTCGAGCGGGACGGCGACAACCTGCTGGCCGAGGGCGTCTACTCGGTGGGCTCCGATATCCAGGACGGGTATCCGGAATTCACCATGCAGATGCTCATGGATCTCGGCTGGGACAGCGAACTGACCGACGAGGAACGCGCCTCGATCGAACAGGTCGCGGGCAGCCCCGAGAATATCGGCTCGGTGAACTGGAAGACCGACCTGTCGGGCGGCATCCAGCGGGTGGCGATCGCCCATGAATGCGCGCCCTTCGGCAACGCCAAGGCGCGGGCGGTGGTCTGGACCTTCCCCGACCCGGTGCCGCTGCATCGCGAACCGCTCTATACCAACCGGCGCGATCTGGTGGCGGACTATCCCACCTACGAGGACCGGCACGCCTACCGGCTGCCCACGCTCTATGCCTCGATCCAGAAGAACGACTTCTCGAAGGATTACCCGATCATCCTCACCTCCGGCCGTCTGGTCGAGTACGAGGGCGGCGGCGACGAGACGCGTTCGAACCCCTGGCTCGCGGAATTGCAGCAGGACATGTTCGTCGAGATCAACCCGCGCGACGCCAACGATATCGGCGTCCGTGACGGCGAACAGGTCTGGGTCGAGGGGCCCGAGGGCGGCAAGGTCAAGGTGATGGCCATGGTGACCGAACGGGTGGGCGCGGGCGTGGCCTTCATGCCCTTCCACTTCGGCGGCCATTTCGAGGGGCGCGACCTGCGGGAGAACTACCCCGCCGGGGCCGACCCCTACGTGCTGGGCGAGGCCACGAACACCGCCCAGACCTATGGCTATGACAGCGTGACCCAGATGCAGGAGACGAAGGCGACTCTCTGCAAGATCATGCCAGCGTAAGGAGATAGAGACATGGCAAGAGCAAAGTTTCTGTGTGACGCCGAACGCTGCATCGAGTGCAACGCCTGCGTCACCGCCTGCAAGAACGAGCACGAGGTGCCGTGGGGGATCAACCGCCGCAAGGTGGTGACGATCAACGACGGCAAGCCCGGCGAGCGGTCGATCTCGGTCGCCTGCATGCACTGCTCGGATGCGCCCTGCATGGCCGTCTGCCCGGTGGATTGCTTCTACCAGGACGAGGAGGGGGTGGTGCTCCACTCCAAGGACCTCTGCATCGGCTGCGGCTACTGCTTCTACGCGTGCCCGTTCGGCGCGCCGCAGTTCCCGCAGGCGGGCAATTTCGGCAGCCGTGGCAAGATGGACAAGTGCACCTTCTGCAAGGGCGGCCCGGAGGAAAACCACTCCCAGGCCGAGTTCCAGAAATACGGGCGCAACCGGATCGCCGAGGGCAAGCTGCCCATCTGTGCCGAGATGTGCTCGACCAAGGCGCTGCTGGCGGGGGATGGCGATATCGTCGCCAATATCTACCGCGAGCGCGTCGTGGCGCGGGGCTTCGGCTCGGGCGCCTGGGGCTGGGGCAGCGCCTACGGTCAGCAGGGCGGCTGAGCCACGATCCCGTCCGGCCGGGCCTGCGCCCGGCCGGATGCCGGTGCCGCGTGTCCGTGCGACTTGCGGCACCGGAAACTTGAAAAGTTTCCGATCCGATTTCCTCGGAGGAAATCGATCCCCAGACAACAATCGAGGACATCATGCGCGCATTACTCAGCATGGCTTTGTGTTTGATGCTCGCGGTCCCGCTGGCCGCGCAGGAAGGGGCCGAGGCCCCGCAACCGGACCGCGCAGCCACCGGCGGCGCGCAGACGCTTGAGGATATCCTCGCCCGCCAGCGTGGCGAGAAGGTCGATGACAGTTTCCGCCGCGGCGCCACCGGCAGCCCCGACGATGCCGCCGGCATGGCAAGCCAGCTTGGCACGCTGGGCGGGGCCTCGGATGCCGAGGTCTGGCGCGCGCTGCGATACGGGCTCGAGGATGTGAAAGTGTCTTCGGGCGGGGCGGAGTCGCGCGTGCTCATCCAGGATGCGGGCATGTGGTGGCTGGAATTCCGCAAGGGGCCGCTGGCAACCTATGGCGCATGGCTGATGGGCGGCACGCTGGCGCTGCTGGCGCTGTTCTACCTGATCCGCGGCAAGATCCGCATCGACGGCGAAAAGACCGGGCGCACCGTCACGCGCTTTCAGGCCGTCGAACGTTTCGGTCACTGGCTGATGGCGGGCTCCTTCGTGGTGCTGGCGATCACCGGGCTGATCGTGCTGTTCGGGCGCATGGTCATCATCCCGCTGATGGGGCACGAGGCGTTCTCGACCATCGCGCTCGGCTCGAAATGGGTCCACAACAACATCTCATGGGCCTTCATGCTGGGGCTGGTGATGGTGTTCTTCATGTGGGTGCTGCACAACCTGCCCAACCGCACCGATCTGAAATGGCTGGCCGTGGGCGGCGGCATCTTCACCAAGGGCGTGCACCCGCCCGCGAAGAAGTTCAACGCCGGGCAAAAGCTCATCTTCTGGTCGGTGATCGTGTTCGGCGCGTCGATCTCGGCGTCGGGGCTGTCGCTGCTCTTCCCGTTCGAATTGCCGATGTTCGCCAAGACCTTCGTCATCCTCAACGATACCGGCGTGCCGCAGGCGCTCGGCCTCGGCGTGCTGCCCGAAACCCTCGCCCCGCACGAGGAGATGCAGCTCGCGACGCTGTGGCACACGATCGTGGCCTTCATCCTCATCGCGATCATCCTTGCCCATATCTATATCGGCTCGGTCGGGATGGAGGGCGCGTTCGACGCCATGGGCTCGGGCGAAGTCGAGGAGCAGTGGGCGCGCGAGCATCACGGGCTGTGGCTCGAGGAGCTGCAGGAAAAGGGCCATGCGCCCGAACCCGCGCCCGGCAAGGCGGCGCATCCCGCTGAATAGGCCGATGCGGAGACTGGTCGCCGGATTGTGGCTCCTGGCCGCGGCACCCGTCGCGGCGCAGGACTTCACCACGCTCAAGGGGCATGGCGGGCCGATCATGGGGCTTGCCGTGCTGCCGGGCGGGGCGGTGGCCTCGGCCAGTTTCGACAATTCGGTGGGGCTCTGGCAGGACCGCGCGCCCCGCTGGCTCGAGGGGCACGACGCGGCGGTGATCGCGGTGGCGCGGCTCGGTGCGGAGCGGCTGGTCTCGGGCGGCGACGATTTCGGGCTGATCCTGTGGGACAGGGACAGCGGCGAGGGGCGTCACCTCGGTGCGCACAAGGGCAAGGTGGCAGGGCTCGCGGTCTCGCCGGACGGGGCGTGGATCGCCTCGGCAAGCTGGGATGGCAGCATCGGACTCTGGTCCGTGGCGGGTGGCGCGCCCCGCTTCCTCACCGGCCATGACGGGCCGGTGACGGACGTGGCCTTTGCCCCCGATGGCGCGCGGCTCTATTCGTCCTCCGCCGATGGCACGCTGCGCGAATGGGACTGGCGCGATCCGGAGGCGGTGCCGCGCGCGCTGCTCGACCAGGGTTTCGGCATCAACAAGCTGGTGGTGGGGCCGGGGGCGGCATGGCTCGCCTATGGCGCGGTCGATGGCGCGACCCGGATCGTCGATCCCGAAACCGGCCGCGCGATCGCGGATTTCACGCTTGATCGCCGCCCCGTCCTGTCGCTGGCCTATCACGAGGAAACGGCACAGCTTGCCGCGGGCGACGGGCACGGCCATATCATGGTGATCGATACGAACGACCTGCGCATCGCCCGCGATTTCAAGGCGATGGCGCGCGGCCCGGTCTGGGCGCTGGCCTTCTCGCCCGATGGCGGCATGATCTACGCCGGGGGGCTGAGCGAGGTGATCTACGGCTGGCCGGTCGCGTTGCTCGACGCGTACGACCCGGCGGGCGCCGCAGAGCACAGCTTTCTGCGTCCGCCCGAGGAGATGGCGAATGGCGAGCGGCAGTTCATGCGCAAATGCTCGATCTGTCATGCGCTCACGCCGCCGCCCTCGCGCAAGGCGGGGCCGACGCTCTTCGGGGTGTTCGGGCGGCCCGCGGGCAGCGTTCCGGGCTATCCCTACTCGCCCGTGCTGGCCAATTCGGATATCGTATGGACCGACGAGACCATAGACGCGCTGTTCGACCTCGGACCCGATCACTATATTCCCGGCAGCAAGATGCCCATGCAGCGCATCACCGCCGCGCGGGACCGCGACGACCTCGTGGCCTACCTGCGCCGCGCCACCCAATGAGAGGAGAGACCAGACGATGAAAGCGATGCTTGCCGCCTTCGTGGCCTGCGGGGTGATCGCCGCCGCCGCGCCCACGGTGCTCAGGGAGTTGGGCTATACCGTCGAGGCGACGCGCGCGGGCGACAATGTCAGGTTGGGCGACACGCCCGAATGACCGCGCGCGCGCCCGCCCGGACAGAGCCCCCGCGCGACGAGTACGGCGAGAGCCTCGCGCGGGCCTCGGTGCTCGTGGTCGATGACGAGCCGGGCATGCGCAACTTTCTCACCAAGACGCTCGGCCCCCGTTGCCGGCATTTCGAGCAGGCGCGCTCCTGCGCCGAGGCCGGGGAAATCCTCGATCAGGTGCATTTCGATCTGGTGATCCTCGACAACGTCATGCCCGACAAGACCGGGCTCGACTGGCTGGAGGAGCAGCGGCGGGTGGGGCTCTTTGCCGAGACCATCCTGATGACCGCCTATGCCGATCTGGATACCGCGATCAAGGCGCTGCGCGCGGGCGTCAGCGATTTCGTGCTCAAGCCGTTCCGCGCCAACCAGATCCTCAACGCGGTGGCGCGGGCGCTGGATCGCAAGTACCTGGCGCGCGACAACTACCTGCTGCGGCACGAATTGTCGGGCGGCGGGGCTGCGGCGCGGGGGCGGCTTCTGGGTAATTCGCCCGCCATCCGCGAGGTGCGCGACATCCTCGCGCGGCTCGCGCCGTTGCCCACCCCTGTGCTGTTCACCGGGGCGAGCGGCACCGGCAAGGAGATCGCCGCGCGCACGCTCCACGCGCTCTCGAACCGCGCCGACAAGCCGTTTGTTGCGGTGAATTGCGCAGCGTTTTCCGAGGCGCATATCGCCGAGGAACTGTTCGGGGTGATCGGCGAGGGGGCGCGCCGCAAGGACGGCCTTCTGTTCCATGCCGAGGGCGGCACGCTCCTGCTCGACGAGGTGGCGCAGTTGCCGATGACGGTTCAGGCGGCGCTGTTGCGGGTGCTGGAGGATCGGCGTATCCGGCCCATCGGGTCGGAGCGCGAGGTGCCGCTCGATCTGCGATTCCTCTTTGCCACCAATGCCGATCTCAAGCAGGAGGTGGCGGCGGGGCGGTTCCGCGACGATCTCTATCACCGGATCAACATCGTCAATGTCGCCATGCCGTCGCTGCGCGACCGCAAGG
>CAJXKX010000128.1 GCA_913055965.1 uncultured Roseovarius sp. | reverse complement strand
CTCACCGCCCTCACCCTCGCCGCGCTCCTGCAGGTCGTCCAATACCTGCTCTACGCCATCCCAGCCAATCTCGAGCTTGGCCCCGGCTACACCATGTCCGCGCGCGACCGCGAACCCTCGCGGCAGATGTCCGACGGCACCGCCCGCCTCGGGCGCGCGCTCAACAACCATTTCGAGGGGCTCATCCTCTTCACCATCGCCTGCGTCACCGTCACGCTCGGCGACAAGTCGAGCCTCTTCACCGCCGCCTGCGCCTGGACCTACCTCGCGGCCCGCATCGCCTATATCCCGGCCTACTACTACGGCCTCAGACCGGGCCGCTCGCTGATCTGGGCCGTGGGTTTCCTCGCAACCCTGCTCATGCTGCTGGCGGCGCTCGTCTGATGCTTCATCTTGCCAGAAATACTCCGGGGGAATTGGCCGCAGGCCAAGGGGGCAGCGCCCCCTCTTGCCCGTCCCCGCCACCGACACGATACCGACGGAATACCGACACGGCACCGACGCGCAATACGAAAGGATTCTGACCCATGGCCTCCTATGACGTGATCATCATCGGCTCCGGCCCCGGCGGCTATGTCTGCGCCATCCGCTGCGCGCAGCTTGGCCTCAAGACCGCCGTGGTCGAGGGCCGCGAGACGCTGGGCGGCACCTGCCTCAACGTCGGCTGCATCCCGTCCAAGGCGCTTTTGCACGCCACCCACCAACTCCATGAAGCGGAACACAATTTCGCGAAGATGGGGCTCAAGGGCAAGGCGCCTTCGGTCGACTGGAAACAGATGCAGGCCTACAAGGACGAGGTCATCGGCCAGAACACCAAGGGCATCGAATTCCTCTTCAAGAAGAACAAGATAGACTGGCTCAAGGGCTGGGGATCGATCCCGGAGGCGGGCAAGGTCAAGGTCGGCGACGACACCTTTGATGCCAAGAACATCGTCATCGCCTCCGGCTCCGAATCCGCCTCCGTCCCCGGCGCCGAGGTCACCATCGACGAGAAGATCGTCGTCACCTCCACTGGCGCGCTGGAATTGGCCAAGGTTCCCAAGAGCATGGTGGTGATCGGCGGCGGCGTGATCGGGCTCGAGATGGGCTCGGTCTATGCCCGGCTCGGCACCAAGGTCACCGTGGTCGAGTATCTCGACGCGATCACCCCCGGGATGGATGCAGAGGTGCAAAAGACCTTCCAGAGAATCCTGAAAAAACAGGGGCTTGATTTCGTCATGGGGGCCGCCGTCCACACCGTCGAGACGCTCAAGACCAAGGCCAAGGTGCAGTACAGGCTGCGCAAGGACGACAGCGAACATCAACTCGACGCCGACGTGGTGCTGGTCGCCACCGGCCGCAAGCCCTATACCGAGGGGCTCGGCCTCGACAGTCTCGGCGTCGAGCTGACCAAGCGCGGACAGATCGCCGTGGGCAAGGACTGGCAGACCAGCGTCAAGGGCATCTACGCCATCGGCGACGCCACCCCCGGCCCCATGCTCGCCCACAAGGCCGAGGACGAGGGCATGGCGGTGGCCGAGGTGCTCGCGGGCAAGCATGGGCATGTGAATTACGGCGTCATTCCCGGCGTGATCTACACCCACCCCGAAGTCGCCAACGTGGGCGAGACCGAGGAAAGCCTGAAAGATCAGGGGCGTGCCTACAAGGTCGGCAAGTTCTCCTTCATGGGCAACGGCCGCGCCAAGGCCAATTTCGCCGCCGACGGCTTCGTCAAGATTCTCGCCGACAAGGAGACCGACCGCATCCTCGGCGCGCATATCATCGGCCCGATGGCGGGCGACCTGATCCACGAGATCTGCGTCGCGATGGAGTTCGGCGCAAGCGCCGAGGACCTCGCCCTCACCTGCCACGCGCACCCGACGTATTCCGAGGCGGTGCGCGAGGCGGCGCTCGCCTGCGGCGATGGGCCGATCCACGCCTGACAGAGCCGGGCGCGGCGTTCGCGTCGCGCCGGTCTCATCGGGGACCGTCCTGCCGGAGTGGAGCGGGTGAAGGGAATCGAACCCTCGTCGTCAGCTTGGGAAGCTGCTGCTCTACCATTGAGCTACACCCGCGACGCCCGAGGGATACCACCGTTCGCGAAACCGCTTCAAGCACATTCACCGCCCTTCGGGCGCCGTGCGGGCCGAATTTCACGCGGGTCCGCCTTGCCTCCGCCGGGGGTCAGCCCTGCGCGTCGAGCCAGGCGACGAGATCGGGGATCACGTCGCGCCCGGCATTGCGCCCGACGAGGCAGTCCATGTGCCCGTAGCCCCGATAGACCCGCCGGGTGAACTGCGCCGCCGATCCGGGCAGCGCCGCGCGCAGCCAGGCCTGTGTGCGCAGCGTGGTCGAGGGCAGGACAAGCTGGTTCATCTCGCCCGATATGAAATGGATCGGGAAATCCAGCCGCGACGGATCGGCGAAATAGCTGTCGCTGCCGTTGGCGCAGACCGCGCGGCCCCGCTGCATGATCCGCGCCAGTTGCACGAAGGGCCACGTCGCCACCGGGCCCACCACATGGTTGAGCGCGTCATGGGTCGCGGCGTTCAGTTGGTCGTGGTTGTAGACCGGGCCGAACACGCCGAAGACGCGGTGGCAGGTCGGGCTGTTGCAGTGCTCGCCCGTCGGGAAGGGCACGCCATAGACCAGCGCGTCGATCGCCGCGTCGAGTTGCGCCTGCTGCGGCATCGGGCCCTTTGCGGGCGGCACGCTCGTGCGCAGGTCGAACAGGTCGCGCGGCTGGGCCAGCCGCTCGATCACCGGGTTGCCGGTCATCGCCGCCAGCGCGCCCGCCATGCGGCTTTCGGCATCGCCGTGCAACAGTTGCGCGAAATGCGTGTCGGCCTTCATCTGGTTGAACCAGCTTGTGACCGGGTGCACGCTGAACTGGCTGACGATCATGTTGCGGACATGGGCCGTATGCCCGCCCATCAGCGCCATCATCGCCGTAAGCGCGCCGAGGCAATGCACCATGAGCTGCACGTCCCGCGCGCCCGTCGCCTGCCGCACCGCCGCCACCGCCCAGGGCCAGTCGATGGCGGCGATATCGTCGATGGTGTAATTCACCGCCGGCCGGGTGCCCGACGCATCGTTGGCGGGGCTGGCGCGGTGGTCGAAGATCCACACGTCATAGCCCGCGGCGGCCAGCATCCCGACAAGCGACTGCTCCTGCCCCCCGGAATAGGTGTTCATGGCAAAGCCCATGCCGCGGAAGCCAAAGCCGTTGGCGACGATCACCGGGCCCTTCTTGCCGCCCGCGAAGCGGGTCAGGCGGATCGGGGCCCCGTCGCGGGTGACATGCGTCACGGTCTCCGACGGCACACCGGCGAGCGGCGGCATCGGATCGTCGGGCGCGTTGCGCACCGGGAAATTGTAGAGATAGGCGGGCAGCCCGCCATAGACCTCGAAGATCAGCCGCCCGAAGAATTCCGCCCCCTGCATCGCCCCGATCGCGGTCAGTGCGGTTTCTCCGGTGCCGCCCTTCTGCAGGCCGTAATGGGCTATCGCATAGCGGATCGCGGGATTGAGAAAATCCTTCTGCCTGACCAGCCAGTCCAGGTTGTGATCGCCCACCCGGAGCAGGAATTTCGAGGCGAGGCCGAGAAGCGAGGCGTCGCTGGCCATCGTGCCATGCACCGTCTGCGCCTGCTTCACGAGGTCCTGCACCCCGAGGGTCATCCGCCCGCGCAGCGCGGGTTTGCCGGGGCGGGAGAGATCCACGTCGAGCGTCGTCAGATCGGTCCACCAGTTGCTGTTTGCACGGCGGCGCAGCGTCTTGACGCCGCGAAACCGGCTGTCGTCGTCGAGCGTGCCCTCGTAGATCATCTGCCAGGACGCGACCCGGGTATCGTCCCGCCGCAAGAGCCGGAACGTGCCGCTTGTCAGGTGCCGTTCCTCCGTCCCGCCATCCGGATGTGTCAGGTGCACAAGGCCCGCCAGCTCGGCTTCGTGACCGGGATCGTCCGACAGCATCCGCCCGACATCGGTGCTGCTGATCACGAACTGCCCGACGATCCCGTATCCCGAAACCGCCCCCTCGCGCGCGGCGACGGCATGGGCGTCGGAGATCGGATGCGGGCGGATCTCGCGCAGCTCGCTCAGCGTGCCGTCCATCTCCTCGCCGAAGGCGAGACCGGGCGGGAATTCCCCGGCGATCCCGGTCAGGAGCGCAGCGAGGTCGCGGGCGATCCGCGCCTCGGACTCGCCCGAGTGCAGGATACCGAGCACCTGCCGGAGATACCCCGCCAAGACGCCGAGCGCGGGCCCGACATCGCCCGTCATGTCCGCATTCCAGAAGGCCAGGGCCGTGAGGGACTCCAGCGGTTTGCGCTTGGCCCATGACAGGCTGTCAAAGAGCGCGTCCACGCGGTCGCGCAGTTCTTTGCGGACCGTTTCGGGGTCGGTTCCGATGCGGTTCTGCCAGTCTTCAAGCCGGGTAATCGCCTGGCCGATATCCTGCGCGGCGTTGGCCATCGCCCCGGGCGGCGGCGGTGGCGGCGCGCCGGCGAGGCGGGCCGATTGTGCGGGCTTCATCGGCTTCTTCTGCCAGCCCTCGCGCGCGATCAGCGCGGTCATGGCCCTGATCGTGATGGCCGAGATGGTCAGCAGCGGGTTGACGCCGAGCGACGAGGCGATCACCGCCCCGTCGCAGACCATCAGCCCCTCATGGACCTGCGTCCCCTCGCCGGTATAGACCCGGCAGTCGGCATCCACCACGCCCTCGGCGGGGCTGTCGGCCATGCGGCAGCCGCCCACCGGATGCGTCGTCACCAGCTTCCAGCCATAGGGCGCGCTCCAGATCGGGTTTGGCAGGAAATTGGCCTCGATCGCGTCGCTGGCCTGCCGCAGGATCTCGTTGTCGCGGGGGAAGGGGAAATTCCTGCCCACGCCCTTCCAGCATACCGTGACCGGCGCGGGGGTGTCGGGGTCGGTGTCATTCAGCACGATCCGCCCGCCCGCGTCGTCATGCGACATCAGCAGGTAGGATTGCATGCGCGCGGTCGCCCCCGAATAGGACAGCCCCGCAAGCCCCTCGCCCGTCATCAGGTCGTTGCCGAGCGTGGCGATGTCCTGCAGGCGCCGGGCCGCATCGGAGAACCGCGTGAAATTCGCGGTCGTCACGTCATCCCCGAAAAAGATCGCGGGGTAGACCATCGACAGCGCGCCGGGGGCGACGCCTTCCTCGATCAGCACGCCATCGCGCAGCGGGCTGTGCGCGTCCATGTTGACCCGGATGGTCCCGGCGATGCAGGGGCCGGGCCGCCAGGGCCCGCCATCGCGCCCCGTCGGATCATGCACGCCCGCGCCGATGCTGTGCAGCGGCGGCGGATCGTCGGGCGTGGTCTGCGCCGCGCCGGAGCCGGTGATGTTGGCGTCGAAGCCGAAGGCCAGCACATCGCCATTACCGGAAAACCCGTGGCCGAGCGCGCCCTGCGCCACCGGCAGCCCCGCCCGTGCCGAGCGCATCAGGATCTCGGTCGATCCCAGCGTGCCCGCCGCCAGCACAACGCGCCGCGCCCGCAGGTCGAGGCCGGTGCTGGCAGGCTCTCCGAATGACGCCGCGCGCACCTGCCATGTGCCATCCCCGGCCTGCGTGACGGTGCCGACCTCGGCCTCGGTCAGGATCACCGCGCCATTCGCCGCGGCGTGCGGCAGGTAGTTCATCAGCGTGGTGTTCTTGGCCCCGTAATTGCAGCCCCCGCAGCAATCGCCGCAAAGCGTGCAGGCCGCCTGCGGGTTGCCGAAGGCATTGGGCCCGTTCTCGAAGGTCACATTGATCGGCGGCCGTTCGAAGGGCTGGTTCAGCGCCTTTGCGGATTGTGCGAGGGCGCGCAGCTTGGGCAGGTCGTAATGCTCGGGCAGGGGGGTCGAGCCGAGGCCGTGATGCGCCGCCTTGTAGGCGTTGGGCAGGCTGTTGGCGTCTTCTCCCTCGGCCCAGGCGTCGCCGCCCGTCCGATAGGCCGCGGGCCAGAGCCCGCGCCCCTCCGCATCGGTCTGGTCGAACACGCGCCGGTCGGCGGGCAGCGCGACATTGGCGTTGACGAGCGAGGTGCCGCCAAGGCCGCAGCCGACCACCACGCTCATGTCCTCGGCGATGCGCAGGTCGAGCATGCCGTTGGTGTCGGTCAGCCGCCCGCCCTTGGCGGTGGTGATCTGCGTCTCGCGCATCGCGCCCTGCAGGTCGCGCGGATAGGCACCGGGCAGGATTTCGCGGCCGCGCTCCAGCAACAGCACCGATTGGCCCGCCTCGGTCAGCATCTGCGCCGAGATCGCGCCGCCATAGCCCGAGCCGACGACGATGGCATCGTATGTCCTGCCCAGATCGGGGGTCCCGACGGCGCGCGCCTGGGCCAGCGTCGTCGATATGCGCGCCATGCGGATGCTCATGCCACCCCTCCCTTTGCCGTGCCGTCCCCGGCGCGGCGCAGATACATGGCCTGCCGC
>CAJXKX010000127.1 GCA_913055965.1 uncultured Roseovarius sp. | reverse complement strand
GGCGCTCGCGCGGCGGTGCCTGCGGCACCTTGACTCCGCGCGGGGGGAGGCAGGCGAATGGCAGGAGCAGACCAGAACCCGACGTCGGCACCGGTCCGACACGTAACCGGAAGGTCCGCGCGCCTGCCAGGGGGCTGCGGCCACGAGCAGGCCATGATACGGGGAAATCCCCCGTACTTCCCCCAAAACAATCCCATATCCGGGCCGCGAGAGCCCGCTGCTACGCTGTTCCTGCCGGGCCGGACCCGGCGGCAACCACCGACAGGGATGACACCATGGACAGAAAAGATCTGAAACCCGTTCGCATCGATGGCCGTGCCGGGGGGCTTGCCCCGGGCGTGTCGCGGCGCTCGTTCTTCATGGCCGCAGGCGCGGCGGGGCTGGGTGCGGCTGCGCAGGCGATCGGCGCGCGCCCCGCCGCCGCGCAATCGACCGCCTGGCTGCAGCCGGGCAACAACAACCACGTGATCGACCTGCAGGGCGAGACCGGGCAACCGGGCACGGGGGCCGTGGGCCTCGATTTCTTTGGCCATTGCGCGCTCCGGATCACCTCGCCCAAGGGGGCGACGGTGCTGTTCGATCCGTGGCGCGACGATCCCTCGGGTGCCTGGGGGATGTGGTTCCGCAACGAATTTCCCGAGACCGTGGTCGATATCTGCATGTCCACCCATGCCCATTTCGACCATGACGCGGTGGATCGCCCGCACTCCACCATGGTGCTCGACCGGATGGTGGGGCGCTTCGACTTCGCCGATCTGAGCATCACCGGTTTCGCCGACAAGCATACCTGCGTGGCCCCCGGCTGGTACGAATGGACCGACGCGCTGGCCGAATTCGGGGCCAAGGCCTGCCCGCCCGACAACGTGGGGCACATGGACAACGTGGCCTTTCTGGTCGAGACCGGGGGCATCCGCACGCTGATCTGGGGCGACAACCGCCACAACCCGTCCGAGGCCTTCTGGCAGGCTGTGGGGCGGGTCGATGTGCTGACGCTGCCGGTGGACGGCTCGGAGCATATCCTGTCGTTCGAGCAGGGCAACGAGATCGTCGCGCGGCTCAACCCCCGGATCGTGATCCCGACGCATTACCTCAACGAGACGACGAGCTACACGCTGACCACGCTGCAGGTGGCCGATGACTGGGTCAGGGCGCAGAAGAGCCACCGATTTCTCGACGGGCCGAGCCTGAGCCTCGAGGCCGCCGAGATCGCGGGGATGGAGCGCGAATTCCTCTATTTCGGGCATCACGCCATGACCGCCTGAGGCGCGGAGAGCGTGGCGGATCGGGCACGGGGGGCGCGGCGCGTCCCCCGTTTTGCACGCTGGCGATTGCCCGCCGCGCGCCGCTGGGCTAGGCACGGTGCGGGAACAGCCGCATGAGTGATGCCATGAGCCGGATTTGCCATATCGACCTGGACGACGCCAACCTGCCGCCGCCCACCCCCGAGATCGAGCAGGAGCGCAAGGTCGCCATGTACGACCTGATCGAGGAGAATTCCTTTGCGCTGCCGCCGCGAGACGACCGGGTGGTGCCCGACGGCCCCTATCGCGTGGGCCTCGCGATCCGCGACAAGCGGCTGGTGTTCGACATCCGAACCGAGGCGGGCGATCCGGCGGCGGAGTTTCACCTGTCGCTGTCTCCCTTCCGGCAGGTGGTCAAGGATTACTGGGCCATCTGCGAGAGCTATTTCGACGCGGTCAAGAACATGCCGCCCAGCCAGATCGAGACCATCGACATGGCGCGGCGCGGCATCCACAACGAGGGGGCGCGCGTGCTGGCCGAGCGGCTGGAAGGCAAGGCGGAGGTCGATACCGACACCGCGCGGCGGCTGTTCACGCTGATCTGCGTGCTGCATCACGGGGGCTGAGCGGATGCCCGCACCCCTGCCGCAATCGGTGCTGTTCTGTTGCGATCACAACGCGGTGCGTTCGCCGATGGCCGAGGGCATCATGAAGAAGTTCTACGGCACCGAGACCTACGTGCAGTCGGCGGGCGTCAAGAGCGACATGGATATCGACGGCTTTGCCATCTCGGTCTGCCGCGAGATCGGGGTGGAACTGGAACGCCACCGCACCCGCAGCTTCGACGAGATGGAGCAATGGGGCGACGATCTGTCGTCCTTCGACCTGATCGTCGCGCTCAGCCCCGCGAGCCAGCGCCGGGCGCTCGATCTCACCCGATTCTTTCACCTCGATGTCGTTTACTGGCCGATCATGGACCCTACCGGGCTCGCGCAGGAGCGCGAGGCGCGATTGGTTGCCTATCGCAAGACCCGCGACCAGATCATCGGCCACCTGACCGACCGGTGGGGGCCGCCCGATACCGAGGAGGAGACATGAGCGAGACCGTGCGCGCCTATTTCGAGGCGTTCAACCGGGGCGACACGCCCGCGATGCTGGCCTGCCTGAGCGACGATGTGCGTCATCATGTCAACGAGGGGCAGGTGCGGACGGGCAAGGACGCGTTCCGCGATTTCTGCACCCACATGAGCCGCTGCTATCGCGAAGAGCTGACCGACATGGTGATCTTCGAGGCCGAAGGCGGCACGCGGGCGGCGGCGGAATACATCGTCAACGGCACCTACCTGGAAACCGACGCGGGCCTGCCCGAGGCGCGCGGCCAGACCTACCGCCTGCCCGCGGGCTCGTTCTTTTCGCTGGAGGATGGGCTGATCACCCGGGTGGTGACCTATTACAACCTCGCCGACTGGACGGCGCAGGTCTCGGCATGATCCGGGTCGAGCGGCTGACGGGCGAGGCGCTGGCCGCCGCGTTGCCCGAGGTGGCGCGGCTGCGGATCGAGGTGTTCCGCGCCTTTCCCTATCTCTACGATGGCGATCTGGCCTACGAGGAACGCTACCTGCAGGTCTATCGCGAGAGCGACGACGCGATTCTCGTGGGGGCCTATGACGGCGACCGGCTGATCGGGGCCGCGACCGGCACCCCGATGGAGGATCACGCCGGGGATTTCGGAGCGGCGATGGCGGGCTGCGGGGTGCCGCTCGGGCGGATTTTCTACTGCGCCGAAAGCGTGCTGTTGTCCGGCTATCGCGGGCGCGGCGTCGGGCACCGCTTCTTCGACGCGCGCGAGGCGCATGCCCGCGCGCTGGGCCGCAGCCATTGCGCGTTTTGCGGGGTGGTGCGCCCGGGGGATCATCCGCTACGGCCCGATACCTACCGGCCGCTCGATGCCTTCTGGCGCAAGCGCGGCTATGCGCCGGTGCCGGGGGCCGTGGCGCGGTTCCGCTGGAAGGATATCGACCGCGACGCCGAGACCGATCACGACCTGCAATTCTGGATGCGGGCGCTATCAACGTATCGGGATGGCGTCGGGAGATCCTCGGGTCAGGCCCGAGGATGACGGGGGCGGGGTCGGCCTGAGGCGAAATGCCGCGTCATTGCCACGGTTTCGCTGGAATGCCGCCCCGGGGCGGTGCTATCTCCGACGGGCCCGGGGGGGCACCGGATAGGAGCGCGCGCGATGGTGCGTCTTTTTGCTTGGGCTCTCGGGCTGTGCCTCGTCGTGGCGGCGGCCGCGGAGGCCGCGGACCGCTACAGGGTGGGATATGGGGTCCTGTTCACCAACGACCTGATCGGCGACGGGCATGACCGCTGGCGCACCGGATCTGTCGCATCGAGCCGGGTCTATGCGCCGGGCTGGAACGGCGCCGCGCCCGCGCGGCTGGGCGAGATGCTGGAGCTGCGCTTCAACGCCGAAATCATCGCGCCCGACGACATCTCGACGCCCGCGCCGGGCGACCGGCCCTTTGCCGGGGCGCTGAGCCTCGGGCTGCACAGCCACCTGGCGCGCGGGGCCATGGAATACGCGGTCGGGGCCGATCTGGTGGTGACCGGCTCGCAGACCGGGCTCGACGATTTCCAGGGCTTCATCCACGACATGGTGGGCGGCGACGACCTGTCGCCGGGCGCGCGGCGCAACCAGGTGGGCAACGGTTTCCATCCCACCGGTGTGATCGAGGCGGGGCGCAGCTTTGCGCTCGGGCCGGTGCGGCTGCGGCCCTTTGCCGAGGCGCGGCTCGGGGTCGAGACGCTGGTGCGCGCGGGGGCCGACCTGACCATCGGCAGCCTGACGCAGGGCGAATTGCTGGTGCGCGAGCCGGTGACCGGGCAGCGCTACCGCACGGTGCGCGACGCGGCTGCCGGAACGGCGCTGATCCTCGGGGCCGATATCGCCCATGTCGAGGACAGCGAATTCCTGCCCGCCCGCGGCGGATTGCGGGCCGAGGAGACGCGGGCGCGGGTGCGCGGAGGGTTGCACTGGGAGGGGGCCGAGGGCGGTTCGGTGTTCTACGGCGTGACCTGGCTTGGCGAGGAATTCGAGGGGCAGCGCCAGGGCCAGGTGGTGGGTTCGCTGCAATTCAGCCTGCGGTTCTGACAAAAGCCCGTCCCCGGCGCGAGGGGGCTTTTCAGACCGAATCGGTTTTGCTATTGTAAACCCAATAAAAAAACGAGAGGCAGGTATCGGGTATGGGAACGGGCTTTCGTGGCACGTTCGTCATTTCCTGGTCGCAAACGGAACTGGATGGTCAGCGCGCGTTGCCGCCGCAGGCCATGTCTGTCGGGATGACATGGTCCTGGCATGGCGAGGCGGTGCGCGTGGACGGGCCGCCGAACCTGTTGCGGCTGGATATGGCGCAGGGTGAGGATGTACAGCGCAGGCGCGCGGCGCGGATGGTACGGCGGCTTGTGGGGGCCGCGATCAGCGGACGGCGCGATTTCGAGCGGATCGAGGTGGACGAGCCGCGCAGCGATCCGGGCTTCGTCGTGACCGACGGGTTGCGCAGTTTTACGGTGACGGTGATCGAGGTCGAGGGCGGCGCGCCGCCGCTTCTGATGTTCCTCGACGAGATACCGCCGCAGGATGCCGAAATGTGGGTGGTCCATCACGGGCTCGACGGGCTTCAGGGCACGAGCCCGGCGGCGGGCGGCGTGATCTGCTTTACCCCCGGCACGCGGATCGAGACGCCCGAGGGCCCGCGCCTCATCGAGGAGTTGCGCGAGGGCGACCGGGTGCAGACCCGCGACAGCGGCGCGCAGGATATCCGCTGGATCGGCAGCCGCCGGATGACCGGCGCGCGGCTGTTCGCCATGCCGCGGCTGCGCCCGGTGCGGCTGCGCGCGGGGGCGCTGGGGGTGGATGTGCCCGATGCCGAACTTCTGGTCAGCCCCGAACACCGGGTGCTGGTGCGCGGCGAGGTGGCACGGTCTCTGTTCAACACGCCCGAAGTGCTGGTGATGGCGCGCGACCTGATCAACAATGACAGCGTCGCCGTCGATCTCGCTGCGCGCGAGGTGACCTATATCCACCTGCTGCTGCCGGGGCACGAGATCATCTGGGCCAACGGCGTGGAGACCGAGAGCTTTCACCCCGCGAGCGCGGCGCTCGCGACGCTCACCGAGGCGGACCGCGCGCGGCTGCTGGCGCTCGACCCCGAACTCGAGCACGAGCCGCATCTCTATGGCGCGCACGCGCGCCGCTGCCTGAGCGCGTCCGAGGCGGCGATCCTGCGGCACGAAGCGGCCTGACGGCGCGAGGGCGCGGGCAGGAGAGGGGGCAGGGGGCGCTGCCCCCGTCGCGCATCCGCGCGACTCCCCCGGGATACTTGCGGCCAGAAGACGCCGTGCGCGGGCAGGCTCTTGATAGCGGCGCGGCGGCACTGTATCTGCAAGGCATGACCCGGGTGTTCGACATGGACGATCGCGCGCGCCTGCCGTGGCGCTTCTTCGGGGCGCAGCACTCGGTGCTGGCGCGCCTCTGAGGCTGTGCGCCCCCGATTCCATCCGACCGCAGCCATCAGCAACGGGAGAGGACCCATGTCCCCCAAGACCCTCTATGACAAGATCTGGGATGCCCATCTGGCCCACGAGGCCGAGGACGGCACCTGCCTGCTCTATATCGACCGCCATCTCGTGCACGAGGTGACCAGCCCGCAGGCTTTCGAGGGGCTGCGCATGGCGGGCCGCACCGTGCGTGCGCCCGACAAGACCATCGCCGTGCCCGACCACAACGTGCCCACCACCGAGGGGCGCGAGAACCCCGAGGCGATGACCGAGGACAGCCGCGTGCAGGTGGCGGCCCTCGACCGCAACGCGCGCGATTTCGGCATCCACTACTACCCGGTGAGCGATATCCGCCAGGGGATCGTGCATATCGTCGGCCCCGAACAGGGCTGGACGCTGCCCGGCATGACGGTGGTCTGCGGCGACAGCCACACCGCGACGCACGGTGCCTTCGGTGCGCTGGCGCATGGCATCGGCACGAGCGAGGTGGAGCATGTGCTGGCCACGCAGACGCTCATCCAGCGCAAGGCGAAGAACATGAAGGTCGAGATCACCGGCCGGCTTGCGCCCGGGGTCACGGCCAAGGACATCACGCTGTCGGTGATCGGCGCGACCGGCACGGCGGG
>CAJXKX010000126.1 GCA_913055965.1 uncultured Roseovarius sp. | reverse complement strand
ACGCATTCCCTCGCCGACGGTAAAGCTGTCGGGCCAGCCGGTGCGGTCCGGCTCGCTCTGCGCGTGGAGTGCGGTTGCGCTCAGCGCGGTCGCCGCGGCGACGGCGACGATTTTGGTGACTGCGAACATCTGCTGTGGTCCTCCCTGTGGTCTTCTGCGCCCTGCGGTACGGTGCCGGTTGCGCGGCCATCCGCGCCCGACGCGGCGCTACCGGTCAGCTATAGGGCGAGCGTATCACGTCTCAACGGGGAAAGCGGCTTTCCGGCACACGTTTGATTTATATAAATTAAGAATACAATCTTGTTTCGCGCCCTTCCCTAGGCTGTCGCGCCCAGCGCCTCGAGGTTGCGCGTCAGCACTTCGACAAAGGCCTCGCGCAGCGGGTTGCGCGTATCGCGCAGCCAGACCGCCGAGAGCGCCAGTTCGGGCGGCGCCTTGCCGCCCGGCAGCGCCAGGTCGACGAAGGTCACGCCCCCGACGGCCAGCCGCGACGCCCATCTCGGCACGATCGCAAGCCCCACCCCCGAGCCCACGAGGCTGACGATGGTCTGCTTTTCCTCGGCGATCTGCGCGACCCGCGCGGTCAGCCCGGCATCGAGAAACAGCTTCATCGTCAGGTCGTGGCTGTGCGGGCGCGACCGGCGATCCGGCACGATGAGCGGCGCATCGGCCATGTCGTGCACGCCGATCCGCTCCCGTCCGGCAAGCGGATGGCCCTGCGGCACCGCCACCACCGCCGTCTCGCGGAACAGGTGATGAAAGACCAGCCGAGGATCGCGCGTGTCGGGCGGGCGCACGATGGCCAGGTCGAGGCTGCCCGAGAGGATGCGCGGCAACAGCCGGATGGTCTTCTGCTCGATCATCTCGACGTCCAGATCGGGCGCGGCCTCGCGCAGCCGCGGCAGCAGTTGCGGCATCAACCCGGCGGCGGCGCTGTCGATCGCCCCGATCCTCAGCACCCGCCCCTGCCCCGCGACCGAGTCGCGGAACGTGGCCTCCAGCCGGTCGGCGCGCGCCACGATCTCCCGCGCCCCCTCGACAAAGCGCTTGCCCTCCGGGGTCAGCAGGACGCTGCGCGTGGTCCGCTGCAAGAGCCTGCAGCCGAGGTCTTCCTCCAGCAGCCGGATGTGACGCCCGAAAGAGGCGGGCAGCATGTCCATCGCCTGCGCCGCCCGTCCGAAATGCAGGGTTTCCGACACCGCGATCAGGCAGCGCAATTGCCGAAGTTCCATGGCCATCCCTCGATTGTTTTCATATTTTATATAATTCGCGCCCCATTGCGGCAAGAGGGGCGGCGGCTCCATAGACGGTCAGGTGCGAGGCCGCGCGCGCCGGCGACAGCGCGTCCGGCCGCGCAGGGATCAACGCGGACGCAACCAGGGGCACCATCATGAAAACCTACCGGATCGCAGCGATTCCCGCAGACGGGATCGGCCCCGAAGTGATCGGCGCGGGCACCGCCGTGCTCGAGGCGCTGGCCGCCCGGCAGGGCGACGTGCGCTACGAGGTCACCACCTTCGACTGGGGCTCCGACTATTACAAACGGCACGGCGTGATGATGCCCGAGGACGGGCTCGAGACGCTCCGCCCGTTCGATGCCATCTATTTCGGCGCGGTCGGCGCGCCCGACGTGCCCGACCACGTCACGCTCTGGGGGCTGCGGCTTCCGATCTGCCAGGGCTTCGACCAATACGCCAACGTGCGCCCCACGCGGATCATCCCCGGCGTCACCTCGCCGTTGCGCGACGTCGGCACGGGCGATCTGGACTGGGTCATCGTGCGCGAGAACTCGGAGGGCGAATATTCCGGCAGCGGCGGGCGGGCGCATCGCGGCCTGCCCGAGGAGGTCGGCACCGAGGTGGCGATCTTCACCCGCGTGGGCGTCGCGCGGATCATGCGCTACGCGTTCCGGCTGGCCCGGTCGCGGCCCCGCAAGCTGCTGACCGTCGTGACCAAATCCAACGCCCAGCGGCACGGCATGGTGATGTGGGACGAGATCGCGGCAGAGGTTTCCAGGGAGTTTCCCGACGTGACATGGGACAAGATGCTTGTGGACGCGATGACCGTGCGCATGGTCAAGGACCCCGCCAGCCTCGACACCATCGTCGCGACCAACCTGCACGCCGATATCCTCTCGGACCTCGCGGGCGCGCTCGCGGGCAGCCTCGGGGTGGCGCCCACCGCCAATATCGATCCCGAGCGCCGCTTTCCGTCGATGTTCGAGCCGATCCACGGATCGGCCTTCGACATCACCGGCAAGGGGATCGCGAACCCGGTCGCGACCTTCTGGACCGCGGCGCAGATGCTCGACCACCTGGGCGAGAACGCGGCGGGCGCGCTGCTGATGTCGGCGGTCGAGCGGGTCTGCGCCGAGGGGATCGTGACCCCCGATGTGGGCGGCACCGCGACCACCGCCGAGGTCACGCACGCCGTGATCGAGGCGATCGGGGGCGCCAACCTTCTGGCGCCCGCAGGCCACTCCGCCGCCTGAGCCGCACGACCGGTCCGGCCCCGCGCGCGGATCAGCCCAACCGCACCCCGCTCGTCAGCCCGTCGATCGAGGCCACGAGCGCGTCGCGGTCGATGCGGAAATGCCGGTAGAGATCGCCGATGGTGCCGGTCTGCCCGAAATGCTCGACCCCGTGCGGGATGGTGCGGTGGCCCGCGACCGCGCCCAGCCAGCCCAGCGTGGCCGGGTGCCCGTCGAGCACGGTGACAAGGCTGCAATGCCGCGGCAGCGGGTCGAGCAGCCGCTCGACATGGGCGCGCGCGCCCGGGTTGCCGCGCGCGCGTTCGCGCTGCGCCGCCGTCCAGCCCGCGTTCAGCCGGTCCGCCGAGGTCACCGCCAGCACGCCCACATCGCGCCTCCCGCCCGCGACCCGCCCCGCCGCCGCGATGGCCTCGTCGGCCACCGCGCCCTGATAGGCGATCACCACCTCGCAATTGGGCCCCGGCGGGCGCAGCCAGTAGGCTCCGTCGATCGCCCCCTGCCGAAAGGCGTCATCGGCGCGCGTGCCGGGCTGCTCCAGCGGCTTGGTGGTCAGCCGCAGGTAGACCGAGCCGCCGGTCTCGTCGCGCAACCATGTCCGTTCGTCCGGGTCGCCCTCGCCGTCGCGCTGCAGATAGTCGAAGGCCCATTCGAGGATCACCGCCAGCTCATCGGCAAAGGCGGGCTCGAAGCTTGCCAGCCCGTCCTGCGCCATGCCGGTAAGCGGCGTGCCGACCGACTGATGCGCGCCGCCCTCGGGCGCGAGCGTCACCCCCGAGGGCGTGCCCGCGATCAGGAACCGCGCGTCCTGGTAACAGGCATAGTTGAGCGCATCGAGGCCGCGATGCACGAACGGGTCATAGACCGTGCCGATGGGGATCAGCCGCTTGCCGAACAGGCTGTGCGACAGGCCCGCCGCACCCAGCAGCAGGAACAGGTTCATCTCGGCGATGCCCAGTTCCAGGTGCTGCCCCTCGGGCGAGAAATTCCATTTCGCGGTCGAGGGGATGCGGTGCTCGATGAAGGCGTCGCGCTGCTCGGTGCGCGAGAACAGCCTGCGCCGGTTCACCCAAGGCCCCAGCCCGGTGGTGCCGGTCACGTCCGGCGAGGTGGTCAGGATGCGCGCCGCCAGCGCGCTGTCGCCCCGCGCCAGCCCGTCCAGCATCTTGCCGAACGCGGCCTGCGTCGAGATTTCGCGCTCGCCCGGCACCGCGACCGGCGGCACGGGCAGCCGGTCGTCGCCATGGCGCCGCGTGCCCTTGGCAAAGAACGGCACGCCGTTCAGAAAGGCGCGGAAGCCGTCCACATCCGCGACCCCCGCCAGCGGTTCCCATTCCTGCCCCTCGGGCACGCCCATGTGGCGCTGCCATTCGGCCATCTGGGCGCGCGTCATCAGCCCGCCATGGTTGTCCTTGTGGCCCGCAATGGGCGTGCCCCAGCCCTTGATCGTGTAGGCGAGAAAACAGGTGGGGCGGTCATGGTCGATACCGGCGAAGGTCTCGGCCATGGTGGCCACGCAATTGCCGCCGAGGTTTTCCATCAGGTCGGCCAGTTCGCGGTCGCTGCGCCGCTCGATCAGCGCGGTGACATCGCCCTGATCGCCGAGATCGTCCATCAGCCGCTGCCGCCAGACCGCGCCCCCCATGTAGGTCAGCGCCGAATATTCCGCGTTGGGGCAGGCGTCGATCCAGTCGCGCAAGGCCTGGCCCCCCGGCTCGTCGAAGGCCGCGCGCTGCAGCGCGCCGTATTTCACCCGCACCACGTCCCAGCCGAAGGCATCGAATATCTTCTCGATACGCCCGAACAGCCCCTCGCGCACGATCCCGTCGAGCGACTGGCGGTTATAGTCGATGATCCACCAGCAATTGCGCAGATCGTTCTTCCAGCCCTCCTGCAACGCCTCGTAGACATTGCCCTCGTCCAGTTCGGCATCCCCCACCAGCGCCACCATCCGCCCCAGCGGCAGCCCCCGGCCCCAGTCCTTCGCGGCGATGTAATCCTGCACCAGCGACGCAAACGAGGTGATCGCCACCCCGAGCCCCACCGACCCGGTGGAGAAATCCACGTCATCCAAGTCCTTGGTCCGCGACGGGTAGCTTTGCACGCCGCCCAAGGCCCGGAACGCCTCCATCCGTGCACGGTCCAGGTGACCCATCAGGTATTGCATTGCGTGAAAGACCGGCCCGGCATGGGGCTTGACCGCCACCCGGTCCTCGGGTCGCAACGCCGAGAAATAGAGCGCCGTCATGATCGACACCATCGAGGCCGAGGAGGCCTGGTGCCCGCCCGTCTTGATGCCGTCCACCTTGGGCCGGACATGGTTGGCGTGATGGATCATCCAGTGCGACAGCCACAACAGCCGCTGCTCGACGGTCTTGAGGTGCCGGGTCTCCGCGGTCATGACGTTCCTCCCGCCTTGATGAAGGGCAGCGCGGCGCGGCGCGCCGGGTGGAGCGCGGCACCGACGCGGACCTGCAACGGCACCGGGGCCTCCGCCAGGTCCGCCCGGATCAGCGCCACGCCGATGGTCTGCCCCAGCCGCGGCGAAAAGGCGAACTCGCTGACCGTCCCCACCTCTTCGCCCTCGGTGCAGAGCGGCACCGGATGCCCCGGTGGCGCGGGCTCGCCATCGATGACCACGCCGATACGCAGGCGGCGCGGCCCCTCTTCGGCCAACCGCTCGAGCGCCGCGCGGCCGACGAAATCATGCGGGCCGTCGAGGTCGATCAGCGGCCCGAACCCCATCTCGAACGGGGTCGCGCGGGCGCATTGCCAGCGCATGTCCGCCCCGTAGGAGACAAGCCCGCTCTCCAGCCGCTCGGTGTCATTGGGCGCGCCGGGGCCGATGCCGAATTCCTGCCCCGCCTCGCGCACCCTGTCCCACAGCGCCGTGCCCCTGGCGCTGTCCATGAGATACAGCTCATACCCGCCCTGTTTCGACCAGCCCGACCGCGCGAGGATCAGCGGGATGCCGTCGAGCGCGGTCTCGACAAAGCCGAAATACCGCAGGTCGCGCGCCTGCGGGCCGAACAGCCGCTCCGCGAGGTCCACCGCCTTCGGCCCCTGGATCGCGAGCGGCGAGACGTCGGGCTCGCTGACCGCGACATCCCAGCCCCGCTCGCGCCCGATGGCCGCGGCCCAGAGGTGAATGTCGCTATCGGCCACCGACAGCCAGTAGCGGTCATCGGCCAGCTTGAGCAGGACGGGATCGTTGATCAGCCAGCCGTCATGATCGCAGAGCGGCACGTAACGGCCCTGCCCGACCCGCGTCGCGTCGAGGTTGCGCGGGGTGAGATATTGCGCCAGCCGCCCCGCATCCGGGCCGCGCAGCTCGACCTGGCGCTGCGCCGCCACGTCCCACATCGCGACGCCGTGGATCAGCCGCGCATATTCCGCCTCGGGATCGCCGAAATGCCCCGGGATCAGCATGTGGTTATAGACCGAGAAGCTGCGCACGCCGTCGCGCAGCGTGGCCTCGAAATAGGCGGATTTGCGCAGGTTGGGGCCGATCCCGATCTCAAGGGGCATGTCTGTCTCCGACGGATGAAGTCTGTGCCGTTTCCGGCAGGATGCACTTGGCCACGCTCAGCCCGCGAGTGCAATGGCGGGCGGCGAGAACGCCCGGTCGAGATCGGCCAGGATGTCGCCCACATCCTCGAGCCCCACCGACAGCCGGATCAGCCCGTCGCCGATATCGTGCGCGGCGCGTTCCTCGGGCGTGTAGGTGGAATGGGTCATCGAGGCGGGATGCTGGATCAGCGTTTCCGCATCGCCCAGCGACACCGCCCGCGCGATCATCCGCAGCCCGTCCATCAGGCTACGCCCGGCCTCCAGCCCGCCCTTGAGCTCGAAGGCGATCATCGCGCCGGGCTGCGCCATCTGCCGGCAGGCCAGCGCGTGCTGGCCAAAGCTCTCGAGCCCCGGATACTGCACGCGCGCCACCTCCGC
>CAJXKX010000125.1 GCA_913055965.1 uncultured Roseovarius sp. | reverse complement strand
GGTACCCCTGCCGGATGCGCTCGTTGCCCTCCTGCCACGCCGCCATGAACCTTTGGCGCTGGCGTATTGTCATCCAGCCGCCTGACGGCCTTCCGCCGCCAGCCCCCTCCGATTGGGCCTTGCGCACCAGGAAGGAGCCGACCATTTGCGCCGCGAGCGGCCCAAGGTGGCGGTTCAATCGCCGCTTCAGCGCGACATAGTCCATCGGCAGCGATTCGTTGACGTGCGGTGGCACCGCCCCTCCGCCGACGTCGGTGCCCAACGCGGCAAAGAAGGACGGCACCAGCCCGGCTCCCACCAGATCCTCGAAAACCAGCACCCGGAGATCGCCAAACTGCTCGCCGAGGATTTCCAGTTGCTGCCAGTAGTCGAAACGATCGGCGTTCTCACGGACGAACGCCGCGAATGTCTTGGCGTAGTTCGTGCGCTTGACGCGCTGCTGATAGAGCGACTGCGCGTAGCTGTCCTCGCTCTCGTAGAGGATCTGGTCGATGGTCTCGGAGAAGCGTTCGCGCCGCGACAGGCCCGAGGCGACACCCGCAGCCGTGCCGACAAGGTTCTCGGGGCTGTCCAGCACATAGGTCAGCGGGTTGGTGAACAGGTCGAAGAAATGCCCGAAGGTGCGGCGCGTGGTCGAGGGGCCGAGCAGCGGCAGCTCGATATAGGCCCCCTCGCGCACGCCCCAGACATGCAGCGTCTCGCCGAAATCGGTATTGGTGGGGGCGGCCATGCCCATCTCGCTCGCCGGGTCGAACACGCCGCCCAGCCCCACGGTGCTGTTCACGAGAAAGCGCGTCGTGTCCTGGAACGCACCGCGCATGTTGAGCTGCAGGATGTTGTTCACGATATCGGCGGGCAGCGACAGGTTCTCGGCGATTCGCACGACGCCGGTCTCGATATCGTCGGGCACCACGCTGGTATAGCCCTTCGAGACGGGGCGCACGAGCACCCGGTCGAAGCCGCGGTTGAACTCGTGCATGCGGCGGTTCTCGGCCTCGTAGGGATCGAACACGTCGCGCGTCGCGGCCGGGTCCTGCGCGGCGCAGCCCGCGACGAGAAGGGCCGCGGCGACTGCCATGAAGGCAGGACGAAGGGCGGGGAAAAAGGTCGCTGTCACGGCAATATCCAGATTTCTGAGTCGGCTCAGTGTTACATAACCCATTGACGCGGCAAACCCACCCCCGCCCTGCCATCGCTCACGTTCCTGTGGCAGATTGGCGACATGGTCGGGGCGGGGCATGGCCGCGCCCGCGCCCGCCCCGCCTCGTCGCGAGGGGGCTTTTCATTGCGCCGCGCCGCCGCTAGCGTCGGCACCAACCGCGCCACAGGAGACAGCGACATGAGCCAGTTCGAAACCCGCCTCGCCGAGATGGGCGTCACCCTGCCCGAGGCCCCGATGCCCGCCGCCAATTACGTGCCCTACGTGCAGGTGGGCGAGATGCTCTACGTCTCGGGCCAGATCGCCAAGGATGGCGACCGCCTGCTGACCGGCAAGCTGGGCGCGGACATGGACGTGGCGGCGGGGGCCGAGGCGGCGCGGGTCTGCGCCATCGCGCTGCTGGCGCAGGTCAAGGCCGCCTGCGGTGGCGATCTCGACCGGCTGGTGCAGGTTGTGCGCCTCACCGGCTTCGTCAATTCGACCGCCGATTTCACCGAGCAGCCGCAGGTGATCAACGGCGCGTCCGATTTCCTCGGCGAGGCGCTGGGCGAGGCGGGCAAGCACGCCCGCGCCGCCGTCTCCGCCGCCGCGCTGCCCTTTGGCGTGGCGGTCGAGATCGACGGGATCTTCCGCGTCCGATGACCGCGCTGCCCGAGGCGTTCCTCGCGGTGCCCTTCGCGCATCGCGGCCTGCATGACGTGGCCGACAGCCGCCCCGAGAATTCGCGCGCGGCCGTGCGCGCGGCGATCGCGGCGGGCTACGGGATCGAGATCGACCTGCAACTCAGCCGCGACGGTGCGGCCATGGTGTTTCACGACTACGATCTCGGGCGGCTCACGCCCGAAACCGGCCCCGTGCGCCAGCGCGAGGCAGCGGCGCTGGAACGGATTCCCCTCACCGGCGGCGACGAGGGCATCCCCGGCCTGCCCGAGATCCTCGCGCTCGTCGCGGGCCGCGTGCCGCTGCTGATCGAGCTCAAGGACCAGCACGGCCAGATGGGCCCGACCTGCGGCACGCTCGAGGCCGCGACCGCAGCGGCGCTCACGGGCTATATGGGGCCGGTGGCGGTCATGTCCTTCAACCCGCATATGGTGATCGACATGGCGGCGCGCGCGCCGGACGTTCCGCGCGGCCTCGTCACCTGCGCCTTCACCGCCGAAGACTGGCCGCTGCTGCGCGAGGAGACCCGCGCGCGGCTGCGCGCCATCCCCGATTACGACGCGGCGGGGGCGGCCTTCGTCAGCCACGAGGCGGATGATCTCGACAGCCCGCATCTCGCCCGGCTGCGGGCGGCGGGCGCGGCGGTGCTGTGCTGGACGGTGCGGAGCCGCGAGGCCGAGATGCGCGCGCGGGCGGTGGCCGATACCGTCACCTTCGAGGGCTACCTTCCCGCGCCGCCTGCTTGATGCGCGCGCCCGGCGCGCCAGATAGACACGCGGCCGCACGCAACGGGGGACCCGCCAGGATGAGCGACACCGCGCTTTCCGTCACCGCCCATGACAGCATCCACGCCATAGGCCGCGAGGCCTGGGATGCCTGCGCCTGCCCCGAGGCCGCGACGGGCGGGCGGCCCGCGGACCCGTTCACCACCCACCGCTTCCTCGCCGCGCTCGAGGACAGCGGCTCGGTCGGCACCGGCACCGGCTGGCACCCGCATTACCTCACCGTGGCGCGCGCGGGCGCGGTGATCGCCTGCGCGCCGCTCTACCTCAAGGGCCACAGCCAGGGCGAATACATCTTCGATCACAACTGGGCCCATGCCTACGAGCGCGCGGGCGGGCGCTACTACCCCAAGGCGCAGGTGGCGGTGCCGTTCACCCCCGTCACCGGGCGGCGGCTGCTCGCGCGCCCCGGCGACGAGGCGGCGGGGCGCGCGGCGCTGTTGCAGGGGGCCACGGCGCTGGCGGCGCAGAACCGGCTGTCGTCGCTGCACCTCACCTTCTGCACCGAAGACGAGGCAGAGGCGGGCGAGGCGGCGGGACTGCTCGCCCGCCGCAGCCAGCAATACCACTGGCACAATCGCGGCTACGCCGATTTCGACGCCTTCCTCGCCGACCTGTCGTCGCGCAAGCGCAAGGCCATCCGCAAGGAGCGTACGCGCGCGCAGGCCTTCGGCGGCGAGATCGTGGCGCTCACCGGCGACGCCATCCGCCCGGAGCACTGGGACGCGATGTGGCAGTTCTACCAGGATACCGGCGCGCGCAAATGGGGCACGCCCTACCTCACCCGCGCCTTCTTCGACATCGCCCACGAGCGGCTGGCCGACGACGTGCTGCTGGTGCTCGCCCTGCGCGACGGGGTGCCGGTCGCGGGCGCGATGAACCTCATCGGGCGCTCGGCGCTTTATGGCCGGTACTGGGGCTGCACCGAGGATCACCCCTGCCTGCATTTCGAGCTGTGCTATTACCGGGCCATGGATTTCGCCATTGAACACGGGCTGGAATGGGTAGAGGCTGGCGCGCAGGGCGAGCACAAGCTCGCCCGCGGCTACCTGCCGCGCGCCACCCATTCGCTGCACTGGCTGCGCGATCCGGGCTTTGCCGAAGCGGTGGCGCAGTATCTCGAGGCCGAGCGCGCCGCCGTCGAGGAGGAAATCGAGATTCTCACCGGCTACGGCCCCTTCCGCAAGACCCCGATGGAGGACCACGAATGACCGAGAAACTCAGCGACACCGCCCGCAAGACCACGCTCCAGCCGCTGCTGGAGAACGGCTGGTCGATGGTCGAGGGGCGCGACGCCATCGTCAAGCGCTACGAATTCGGCGATTTCGTCGAGGCCATGGGTTTCATGACCCGCGCCGCGCTCTGGGCCGAGAAATGGAACCACCACCCCGAATGGTTCAACGTCTACAACCGCGTCGAGGTCACGCTCTCGACCCATGACGTGGGCGGGCTCAGCGCGCTCGACACCAAGCTTGCGCGCAAGTTCGACGGGCTCGTGGGCTGAGAAGTGCGGAACCAGGGTATTTGAGCCAAGAAGAAGCCCTGTCCTTCTTCTTGGTGAAAATACCCCGGCCCGGCGGGTGATGCCGGGCGCGGGGTCCGGTGCGGGACCGGGACTGCTCAGATTTCGGCCAGCAGCGATTCGCCCGCCGTGGCCTCGCAGGTGCCGGGGCTCTGCTCGACATGCAGCACCGTCACGCGGCCGTCCTCGACCGCCATCGCGTAGCGCTTCGAGCGCCCGATGAGGCCCGCGGGCGGCGCGTCGAAATCCATGCCGATGGCCTTGGTGAACGCGCCCTCGGGGTCGCCCAGCATGGTAAGCCCCGCCTCGGCGGCGCCGGTGGCCTCGCCCCACGCCTTCATCACGAACGGATCGTTGACGCTGACGCAGATGATCTCGTCCACCCCCTTCGCGTCGAACTCCGCCTTGGTGCGGATGAAGCTGGGGACATGGGCCGAGGAACAGGTGGGCGTGTAGGCCCCCGGCACGGCAAAGAGCACCACCTTGCGCCCTTTCGTGAGCGCCCCGAGGCTCACCGTTTCGGGGCCGCTGTCGCCTACCTTGAGGAGGGTCGCCTCGGGCAGCGTGTCGCCTGTGGATATGGTCATGGTCGCTTCCTTTCTCCTGTCGCGTTGCCGTTTGAACTACACATAGGCCGGTGCTAGGCAAGGTGCCATGGCAAAAACCGGGAGGGCAGGGGCATGGCGGGCGTTGTGGTGATCGGGGCCGGGCAGGCGGGGGCGTCGCTGGTGGCGCGTCTCGGGGCGCAGGGCCACGAGGGCCCGATCACCCTCATCGGCGACGAGCCCGTGCCCCCCTACCAGCGCCCGCCGCTCTCCAAGAAATACCTGCTGGGCGAGATGGCGCTCGAACGCCTCTTCCTGCGCCCCGAGGCCGCCTATGCCGAGGCCGGCGTCGATCTGCGCACCGGCACGCAGGCAACGGCCATTGACCGCGCGGCGCGTGAGGTGGTGATGGGGGCCGAGCGGCTGGGCTATGACACGCTGGTACTGGCGACGGGGTCGCGCCCGCGCCGCCTGCCCGCATCCATCGGCGGCGATCTGGGCGGCGTCCACGTGGTGCGCACGCTGGCCGATGTCGATGCCATGGCGCCGGGCGTGGTGCCGGGCGCGCGGGTGCTGATCGTGGGCGGCGGCTATATCGGGCTCGAGGCGGCGGCGGTGGCGGCGAGCCGGGGCATGCAGGTCACCCTCGTCGAGATGGCCGAGCGCATCCTGCAGCGCGTCGCGGCCCCCGAGACCTCGGATTACTTCCGCGCGCTGCACGCCCGCCACGGCGTCGATATCCGCGAGGGGGTGGGGCTCGAGCGGCTCACGGGCGAGGCGGGGCAGGTGCGGGGCGCGCGGCTCTCGGACGGGAGCGAGATCGCGGTGGACATGGTGATCGTCGGCGTGGGCATCGTGCCCGATACCGCGCTCGCCGAGGATGCGGGGCTCGCCATCGACAACGGCATCGCCGTGGATGCGCAGGGACGCACCTCCGATCCGGCGATCTGGGCCGCGGGCGATTGCGCCTCGTTTCCATACGGCGACGGACGGCTGCGGCTGGAAAGCGTGCCCAACGCCATCGACATGGCCGAATGCGTGGCCGACAGCATCATGGGCAAGGGCCGGGATTACGTGCCAAAGCCGTGGTTCTGGTCGGATCAATACGACGTGAAACTGCAGATCGCGGGCCTCGGCACCGGCCATGACCGGATCGTGACGCGGGGCGCTGGCGATGCGGTGTCGTTCTGGTATTTCGCGGGCGACCGCCTGCTGGCGGTGGACGCGATGAACGACCCGCGCGCCTACATGGTGGGCAAGCGGCTGATCGAGTCAGGCAAGACCGCCGATCCCGCCCGCATCGCCGACCCCGCAGCCGACCTCAAGGCGCTGCTCGGGTGAGGATCATCGGCGGCGCGCATCGCGGGCGGGCGCTCGCGCGGCTCGGCAAGGGCGATCCGGCGGCGCATCTGCGCCCCACCTCCGACCGGGTGCGCGAGGCGCTGTTCAACGTGCTGGCGGGGGGCTATGGCGATCCCGTCGCGGGCGCGCGGGTGCTCGACCTCTTCGCCGGCACGGGCGCGCTCGGGCTCGAGGCGCTGTCGCGCGGGGCCGCGTCGGCATCCTTTGTCGAGAACGGGCGCAGGGCGCTGGCGCTGCTGCGCGAGAATATCGCGCGCTGCGGGGCGGGCGAGGCGGCGCGGGTGCTGCCCGTCGATGCGCGCAGGCCGGGGGCCAATCCCGGCGCGCCCCACGACCTCGTCTTCCTCGACCCGCCCTATGGCAAGGGTCTGGGCGAGGCGGCGCTCGGCGCGGCGCTGGCGGACGGCTGGATC
>CAJXKX010000124.1 GCA_913055965.1 uncultured Roseovarius sp. | reverse complement strand
GGTGTGCGCGGCCTTGAGCAAGTAGAAGTAGTAGCGCGTGATCCAGCGGACGATGCCGAAGGCGCCGCCGATGGCGATCAGGAACAAGATGACCCCGAGAGGCGCCCAGAGCTGCCCCAGGAGCCAGGCGATGCCGCCCACGATGCCGAAGTACAGCGCCAGGCCGAGGCCCAGCAGCGCGTAGCTGCCCAGGCGAATCCAGATGAACGGGAGGGTCTTGGCGAGCAGCCCGAGGGCTTCGCCGAGGTAGAGCTTGGGCACGAGACGGTCCTTTCCGCTGAACGACGTAGGCGGCCGACCCACGATTCGGGACCGGTCGGACCGCCTCTCCTCCGCGAACTACGAGCCTCACGGTACAACCCCGTGCGGACGCTTCGCTATGGCAGACGCCCAGCCGCTACGGCGGGGTCGTGCCGAACGGGAGCGTCGCCGGGAACTCGGGTCCGTCGTCCCCGCCCGGGATGAGGGAGTTCCCTTCCCCGATGCGGACGCAGGTTCCAGGGAAGCCATGCTGGACGCCCAACGTCTCGGTCGGCCTCCAGCGGAACGGTGGCGCGTCCGATGGAACCCTGCAGACGTCGTGGAACCAGTTGCCCTCGGTCTCGCCGACGACCTCGACGATGCAGGCTCCGTCGGCGTCGAAGCCCGCGACCACGATCCGCTCGGAGCCCAAGCCCAGAGCGATGTCGGCGAGCCAGAGCGGACACACGGCGGGATCGATCACGACCGGCAGGTCGACGCGCTCGTACGGCGCCCACGGCGCCGGCTCGCTTGTAGGCGCCGGCTCTTCAGGAGGCTGCGCGAACGCTGCGGGGATCAGCGCGCATGCGATCCCGACCGCGAGAGCGAAGGGGCGACGTCGCCTCATCCCACCGGCGCGAACAGCGGCGTGACCCGCTCGTCCCGCGGCACGCGGTGACAGGACCGACAGCGCGGTTCGTACGACTCGGTGGCGCCGACCAGGATGACGGGATCGTCGTAGTGCGCGGGGTGGCCTCCGATGAGGCGTTGGGTACGCGTCGCCGCGCGGCCGCAGCGGCAGATGGCCGTGAGCTTCTCGACCGACTCGGCCTTGGCGAGCAGGGAGCGGACCTTGTGGAGCACGCCGGGGTGGGGGGTGGTGCCGGCGCCGTGGGGATCGAGGTGGGCCATCTGCCCATCATGGTCGCGCCCCTCTGACAGCCAGACCAGCAACCGGGCCGGACACCCATGCGCGACGAGGTGCGGCGGCCCCGACATGATGGCGGCCAGCCGGACATGAAGCCCATGTGCCCCCTCTCCGCGTCGCCGCCCGTCTCGCGCCGGTGGCCGCCCCGGTGGCTTCGCGCTGCCCCATCGTTTCGCAGCCGGCGAGCGCGAGCGCCGAGACAAGCGGCAGTGCCAGCGCTGGTTTGAGAATCTTCATGACGTGGACCTTTCCATGGGTACCCGATCTTCGGGGCCCACCATAAGGCCCCGGCGTGACAGGGAAAAGGTGGGGGGCAGCGGGATCGCGCCGATGGCGGCGTTCCGCTCGGGTCTCACGCCTCGTCGCGCGCCGCCTCCCAGGCCAGAAGCGCGCGCTTGACCGGCAGGCCCCAGTGATAGCCCCCGAGCCCCCCGGACTTGCGCAGCGCACGGTGGCAGGGGATGAGCCAGCTTACCGGGTTGCGCCCTACGGCGGTGCCCACGGCGCGCACCGCACGCGGGTTGCCGACGGCACAGGCCAGCTCGGAATAGGTCGTCACCTGGCCGGAGGGTATGGTGATCAGCGCCTCCCACACCTTGATCTGGAACGGCGCCCCGATCAGGTGAACCCGCGCTTCGCCGGTCCGGTCGAAAGCCGCATCGACATCGGCGCGCAGCGCCCCCGGATCCTCGACGAAGCGCGCCCCGGGCCAGCGCGACCGCATGTCCTCCATCGCCGGTTCGGCCCCCGTTTCGGCGGCGAAGGCCATCGGGTAGGAGGCGACGAGATTGCCCACCGATCCCACGCCCAGCATCAGCGCCGCCAGCGTCGCGAAGCGGGCGGGCGGGAACTGCCGCGCGAAGATGTAGTAGGAGGCCATCAGCACCGGCGCGCAGCCCACCCCGATGAGCGCCATCGCGAGGCTCACATGCAGAGGCGTCGTGGCCACGGCAAAGAGCGCCGCGCCCCCGCCGCCGCCGATCAGCAGCAGCACCGCGGCGGTGCGGCGCGGACCCACCCGGTCGAGCGCCCAGCCGACGGGGATCTGCATCGCGGCGAACACCAGGAACCACAGCCCTGAGGCAAAGGCGAGATCGTCGGGCGTCGCCCCCAGATCACGCTCCAGCGGCCCGCTCAGCACGGCGAGGAAGGCGCGGAAGAACTGGCTCAGCACATAGGCGAGGCACAGCAGGATCAGCCCGGCGCGCATGTGCCTCAGCCCGCCCCGCGCGCGATCAGCACGTCGACATGCGCCGCGGCGCTCTCGGCCAATGCGTCGAGATCGTAGCCGCCCTCCATGACGCTCACCAGCCGGCCGCCGCACAGGCTGTCAGCCAGATCGCAGAGCCGCCCGGTGATCCAGGTGAAATCCGCGGTTTCCAGCCGCAGGTCGGCCAGCGGGTCGGCGCGATGCGCGTCGAACCCCGCCGAGACGAGGATCAGGTCGGGGGTGAACGCCTCGATCCGGGGAAAGACCCGTTCCTCGTAGAGCCGCCGGAACTCGTCAGAGCCGGTGCCGGGCGGAATCGGCAGGTTCATCACCGTGCCGTGCGGCCCGGTCTCGTCCGCCGTGCCGGAGCCGGGCCAGAGCGGAAACTGGTGCGACGAGACGAAAAAGGCGCGGGCGTCGTCCTCGAGCAGGTCCTGCGTGCCGTTGCCGTGATGCACGTCGAAATCCACCACCGCGACCCGGCGCAGCCCGTGGTGATCCAACGCGTGTTTCGCCGCCAGCGCCACGTTGCCGAAGAGGCAAAAGCCCATCGCCGTCTCGCGCTCGGCATGGTGGCCGGGGGGGCGGGTGGCGACAAAGGCGTTGCCCGCCTCGCCGCCGAGCACCATGTCCACCGCCCGCACGGCACCGCCCGCCGCGCGATGCGCGGCAGCGAGGCTGCCGGGCGACATCCACGTATCGGCGTCGATCTGCACCAGCCCCTCCGACGGGGCGGCGGCGCGGATGCTGTCCACGTATGACTTGGGGTGCACGCGCAAGAGATCGTCCTCGGCGGCCAGCGGGGCCTTGACATGCGTCAGCGCCTTGCCCTCCAGCGCCGCGAGCACGCGGGCAAGCCGCGCCACCTGCTCGGGATGGCCCGCGGGCGTTTCGTGCTTCAGGCAATCGGGATGGGTGATCAGGGCTGTGGTCATGACGCTCCTCCGTATGGGGCGGGAAAAGACCCGGATTCCCGGCCCTTGTCCAGTGCCGCCTTGCCCGGACGCGGGCCGCATGCCAGTCTTGCCGGATGGAAGGCGATGCCGTCACGCTCACGCAGGACATCGCGCTCGGGCTCTGGGCGCAGGCGGAGCTGTTCCTGCGCAGCCTGCTGAGACCCTGGAACGCCTATCAGGTCGGCATCGCGCTGGCGCTTCTTGCGGTGGCGCATGCGGCCGGGCGCGTGGCCGGGCCCGGCATGCATCGCTGGATGCGGCGCCGCGAGGGCTGGCCGAAATGGCGGATGCGCATTCTCGTCATGCTGCACCGGCGGCTGCGGCTGATCTTTTTCGTGGCGCTGATCTGGCCGACCGTCTGGGCGCTGCGGGCCACGACATGGCCCAGCCGGTCCTACCTGCTCGCGGTCGTGGCCGAACTGGCGCTGGCGTGGCTGACCATCGCCATCGTGACGCGGCTCATCGGCAATTCCGTGCTGCGCGCGCTGGTGCGCTATGCCGGCTGGACATGGGCCACGCTGCTGATCCTGAACCTCACCGACGAGGCGCGGGCGCTGCTCGACGGCTGGGCGTTCGAGCTTGGCGAGACGCGGCTTTCGGTCTGGCTGGTCGTGCAGGCCGCGCTGGTGATCGGCGTGCTCTTTGCGCTGGCGCGATTCGTCTCGACGGCGAGCGCGGCGCAGGTGCGCAGGAATCGCGATATCTCGCCCTCGATGCAGGTGCTGGTGGTCAAGGTCCTGCAGGTACTGCTCTATGGCGCGGCGTTCTTTATCGGGCTGCGCAGCGTGGGGGTGGACCTGACCGGGCTCGCGGTGCTGTCGGGCGCGATCGGCGTGGGCCTCGGTTTCGGGTTGCAGAAGGTGGTGTCGAACCTCGTCTCGGGCATCATCATCCTGCTCGACAAGTCGATCAAGCCCGGCGACGTCATCAGCCTCGGCGAGACCTTCGGCTGGATCAATTCGTTGGGTGCGCGCTACGTCTCGATCACCACGCGGGACGGGCGCGAATACCTCATCCCCAACGAGGACCTGATCACCGGGCAGGTGGTCAACTGGTCGCATTCCAACGATTTCGTGCGGCTCGACATCCATTTCGGCACCGCCTACGGCGACGATCCGCACGCGGTGCGCCGGATCGCGGTCGAGGCCGCGCGCGGGGTCGCGCGGGTGCTGGCCGAGCCCGCGCCGGTCTGTCACATCACCGGTTTCGGCGACAGCAGCGTGGATTACATCCTGCGCTTCTGGATCCGCGATCCGACCAAGGGGCTGACCAACATTCGCGGCAATGTCTACCTGGCGCTCTGGGACGCGTTCCAGGAGCATGGCATCTCGATTCCCTTCCCGCAGCGCGAGGTGCGGATGCTGGATCAGCCACAGGGCGGCGGGTGACGGCCGCGCAACCCGCCGCACGGCCGCGCGTTTCATTGAAAAGTCGCGTTTCTCTTGCTACCTTTGGATCATGTCCGGCACCGGGGCTTTGCGGTGCGTAGCGAAGGAGGACGATGTCCTGTCTCTCATGTCTCACGCGGCCCCTGCCGCTGATTCCGCGGCGGCCTGCATGACCCCGCCGCAGCACGCCGATGGCGAAGCGCAGCTTGCCGCCATCCTGCAGTCCCTCGACGATGACAAGGCCGAAGATGTCGTGCAGATCGATCTGCGCGGCAAGACGGCGATGGGCGATTACATGGTGATCGCCTCGGGCCGGTCCTCGCGCCAGGTCTCGGCGATCTCGGAGAAGCTGGTGGAGCGGCTGAAGCGCGAGCATGGCGTCGCCGCGCGCACCGAGGGCCGCGACACCGGCGACTGGGTGCTGATCGACACGGGCGACGTGATCGTCCATGTCTTCCGCCCCGAGGTGCGCGACTTCTACCAGCTCGAAAAGATGTGGCTGCCCGCCGGGCAGGCGTCGGCCCGGGGCTGAATGCGCGTGCATGTCTGCGCGGTGGGCCGGTTGCGCACCGGCCCGGAACGCGCGCTGATCGACGATTACACCACCCGTTTCGACCGGACCGGGCGCGCACTGGGGCTCGGGCCGCTCGACATGCACGAGGTAGAGGACCGCAAGGGCGGCGGCATGGAGGCCGAGGCGGCCCTTCTCGACCGGGCGATTCCGCGCGGCGCGGTGGTGGTGGCGCTCGACGAGCGGGGGCAGGTCATGAGTTCGCCGGACTTCGCCGACAGGCTCGCCGGGTGGCGCGATGGCGGGCGCGGCGACGTGGCCTTCGTCATCGGCGGGGCCGACGGTCTGGCACCGGACCTGCGGTCGCGCGCCGATCTGCTGCTGTCCTTCGGGCGCATGGTCTGGCCGCATATGCTGGCCCGCGTGATGCTCTGCGAACAGCTCTACCGCGCCGCCTCGATCCTTGCCGGCAGCCCCTATCACCGCGCATGAGGCGGGCAGGGGCAGGGCCTGCCGCCTGTCCGCCGCATCCGCGGGCCCGTGTCACTTCTTCAGGGCGTCGCGGATTTCCATCAGGATATCGAGCTCGGTCGGGGCCGGCTCGGCGGGCGCGGGCTCCGGCTCGGGGCGGCTGGCGGCGGCGCTCACACGGTTCACGGCCTTGACCAGCAGGAACACGACCCAGGCGATGATCAGGAAGTTGATCACGGCCATGATGAAGCGGCCATAGGCAAAGACCGCCGCGCCCGCCTCTTCGGCGGCGGCGATGGAGGCGTATTCGCCCGAGCCGAGCAGCAGGTAGAGCCCGGAAAAGTCGATCCCGCCGAGGAACAGGCTGATGATCGGGTTGATGAGATCGGACACGAGCGATCCGACGATCGCGGTGAAGGCCGCGCCGATGATGATGCCGACGGCCATGTCCATGACATTGCCCCTGGCGATGAACTCCTTGAATTCCTGCAACATGATCATCCCTTTCACGCAGATGCCGGGCGCGCACGGCGTGCCGCCACCGCGGCGATGTAGCACGGATCGCGGGGCAGGGGGGGCGAAAACGCCCGGGTGCGGACGGGGAAAATGCAGGCGGCAATCCCCCTCCCGGCTAGCCTGCCCGCGTCTCGACCACCGCGCTTTGCTCCAGCGTGCGGTGGACGGGGCAGCGGTCGGCGATCTCCATCAGCCGGGCACGCTGGTCCTCGTCGAGATCGCCCTCGAGCCGGA
>CAJXKX010000123.1 GCA_913055965.1 uncultured Roseovarius sp. | reverse complement strand
AGGGCCGCGCCCCGACGGTGTTGGAAGCGAAGGAGAGGCCAGATGGCCAAGAAACTGATCGGGAAGCTCAAGCTCCAGGTGAAAGCCGGGCAAGCCAACCCCAGCCCGCCCGTCGGCCCCGCACTGGGCCAGCGCGGCATCAACATCATGGAATTCTGCAAGGCGTTCAACGCCAAGACCGCGGACATGGAGCCGGGTGCGCCCTGCCCGACGGTGATTTCCTACTACCAGGACAAGTCCTTTGACATGGAAATCAAGACGCCGCCCGCGTCGCACTATCTCAAGCAGGCGGCCAAGCTGAAATCCGGCGGCAAGACCCCGGGCCGCGCAACCGCGGGCACCGTCACCACCAAGCAGGTGCGCGAGATCGCCGAGGCCAAGATGAAGGACCTCAACGCCAATTCCGTCGAGGCGGCCATGCAGATCATCCTTGGCAGCGCGCGCTCCATGGGCATCGAGGTGAAGTGATGGCGAAGATCGGTAAAAGAACCCGCGCCCTGCGCGAAGCCGTTGCAGGCAAGGACAATCTCAGCGTCGAGGACGCGGTCGCCCTGATCAAGGGCAACGCGAACGCGAAATTCGACGAGACCGTCGAAATCTCGATGAACCTGGGCGTCGATCCGCGCCACGCGGACCAGATGGTGCGCGGCGTCGTGGGCCTGCCCAACGGCACCGGCAAGACCGTGCGCGTCGCCGTCTTCGCCCGCGGGGCCAAGGCCGACGAGGCACAGGCCGCAGGGGCCGATATCGTGGGCGCCGAGGACCTGATGGAGACCATCCAGGGCGGCACGATCGAGTTCGACCGCTGCATCGCCACCCCCGACATGATGCCGGTGGTGGGCCGCCTGGGCAAGATCCTGGGCCCGCGCAACCTGATGCCGAACCCCAAGGTCGGCACGGTGACGATGGACGTGGCGCAGGCCGTGAAGGACGCCAAGGGCGGTCAGGTGCAGTTCAAGGCCGAGAAGGCGGGCGTGGTGCATGCGGGCGTCGGCAAGGCGTCGTTCGAGCCTGAGAAGCTGGCCGAGAACGTGCGCGCCTTCGTCTCTGCCGTGCAGAAGGCCAAGCCGACGGGCGCCAAGGGCACCTATGTCAAGAAGATCTCGCTGTCGTCCACGATGGGCGCGGGCGTGTCGATCGACGTGAACAGCGCCGCTGTCGAATGAAAATTTGTTCCCGTGCCCAGGCGCGGGAACGAATGGCAGGGCCGCATCCCGGCCCTGTCCTGTCCGAGACGGAGGGTTCGCCCGGATGGGCGTATAATTCCTTCCCGAGATGGGGAACGAGATGAGATTTCCGGCGGCGGTTTCCGCTCTCGGGTGATCTTGGCCTCGGGACCCTGACATTGGACCCGAACGCCGCCCCCTTTGGGGTGGCACAACTGAGCCGGGGGGAAACCCCCAGATTTGGAGTGAAACTGTGGATAGAGCCCAGAAAGAGAAAGTGGTCGAGGAACTCGGCCAGATCTTCGAAAGCTCTGGCGTCGTGGTGGTTGCCCACTACACGGGTCTGACAGTTGCCGAGATGCAGGATCTTCGTGCCCGCGCCCGCGCGGCAGAGGCATCGGTCCGTGTCGCCAAGAACAGGCTCGCCAAGATCGCCCTCGAGGGCAAGCCGTGCGCAAGCATAGCCGACTACCTCTCGGGCATGACCGTGCTCACCTTCTCCGAGGACCCCGTGGCGGCAGCCAAGGTGGCCGAGGATTTCGCCAAGGACAACAAGAAGTTCGAGATCCTTGGCGGGGCAATGGGGAGCGCGGCACTGGACCGTGCCGGTGTCGAGGCCACGTCGAAACTGCCGTCGCGCGAGGAGCTTATCGCCTCCATCGCCGGCTGCATCGGCGCACCTGCCTCGAACATCGCGGGGGCCATTGGCGCACCTGCCTCGAACATCGCGAGCATCCTCTCGACGATCGAGGAACGGGCCGAAGCGGCCTGAGGCAAACTGTCAAGCGCGTGTGGGGCCGTGCCCCGACGTTGGAACACATCTAGATACGGAAAGAGCTGAACAATGGCTGATCTGAAGAAACTCGCTGAAGAGATCGTGGGCCTCACGCTTCTCGAAGCACAGGAACTGAAAACCATCCTCAAGGACGAGTACGGCATCGAGCCCGCCGCTGGCGGCGCCGTGATGATGGCCGGCCCCGCCGCGGGCGACGCCGGTGGCGCCGCTGCCGAGGAGCAGACCGAATTCGACGTGATCCTGAAATCGGCCGGTGCGTCGAAGATCAACGTCATCAAGGAAGTCCGCGCCATCACCGGCCTGGGCCTCAAGGAAGCCAAGGACCTGGTCGAAGCCGGTGGCAAGGCCGTCAAGGAGCAGGTCTCCAAGGACGAAGCCGAAGAGATCAAGGGCAAGCTGGAAGCAGCCGGCGCCGAGGTCGAACTCAAGTGATCGCCACACATCGTGTGGCATGACAACAGGCTGGGCCCGGCAAAACCGGGCCCGGCCGAACCTGTCTCAGAGAGGCCCCGGCGGGACCGGGGGTTCTTTCAGGCGAGGTTCGTGCGATCGGGAGGCCTCTGGTGGGACAGGGGCCGGGAATGGATCGCCCCGCCCTCTCGAAAGGCCGCTGCGCTGGAGCCCGACAGCGTAGGCGGCCGGTGAGACACGAAAGGTGAGATCAACCATGGCCCAGACCTACCTCGGACAGAAGCGCCTGCGCCGGTTCTACGGCAAGATTCGCGAAGTTCTCGAGATGCCGAACCTCATCGAGGTTCAGAAATCCTCGTATGACCTGTTCCTGAATTCCGGCGACCAGCCGGAGCCGCAGGACGGCGAGGGGATCAAGGGGGTGTTCCAGTCGGCCTTTCCGATCAAGGATTTCAACGAGACGAGCGTGCTCGAATTCGTCAGCTACGAGCTGGAGAAGCCGAAATACGACGTCGAGGAATGCATGCAGCGCGACATGACCTATGCCGCGCCCCTCAAGGTCAAGCTGCGGCTGATCGTGTTCGACGTGGACGAGGATACCGGCGCGAAATCCGTCAAGGACATCAAGGAGCAGGACGTGTTCATGGGCGACATGCCGCTCATGACGCATAACGGCACCTTCGTCGTGAACGGCACCGAGCGCGTGGTCGTGTCCCAGATGCACCGCTCGCCCGGCGTGTTCTTCGACCACGACAAGGGCAAGACGCACAGCTCGGGCAAGCTGCTCTTTACCTGCCGGATCACCCCCTATCGCGGCTCGTGGCTCGATTTCGAGTTCGACGCCAAGGATATCGTCTATGCCCGCATCGACCGTCGCCGCAAGCTGCCGGTGACGACGCTGCTCTATGCGCTGGGTCTCGACCAGGAAGGCATCATGAATGCCTATTACGATACGGTCGACTACAAGCTGAAGAAGAAGAAGGGCTGGGTCACCAAGTTCTTCCCCGAGCGGGTGCGCGGGACGCGCCCGACCTACGACCTGATCGACGCCAAGACCGGCGAGGTGATCTGCGAGGCGGGCAAGAAGGTCACGCCGCGCGCGGTCAAGCAGCTGATCGACGAGGGCAAGGTCACCGAACTGCTGGTGCCCTATGAGCAGATCGTCGGCAAATACGTGGCGCGCGACAGCATCGACGAGGAGACCGGCGCGATCCATGTCGAGGCGGGCGACGAGCTGACGCTGGAATACGACAAGGACGGCACCGTGACCGGCGGCACGCTCCAGGCGCTGCTCGATGCCGGGATCACCGATATCCCGGTGCTCGACATCGACGGTGTCAACGTGGGCCCGTATATCCGCAACACCATGGCGATGGACAAGAACATGAACCGCGAGAGCGCGCTCATGGATATCTATCGCGTGATGCGCCCCGGCGAGCCGCCCACCGAGGAGGCCTCGACCGCGCTGTTCGAGACGCTGTTCTTCGATGCCGAGCGCTATGACCTGTCGGCCGTGGGCCGGGTCAAGATGAACATGCGCCTAAACCTCGAAAAGCCCGACACGCAGCGCACGCTCGACCGCGAGGATATCGTGGCCTGCGTCCGCGCTCTGGTCGAGCTGCGCGACGGCAAGGGCGATATCGACGATATCGACCACCTCGGCAACCGCCGGGTGCGCTCGGTCGGCGAGCTGATGGAGAACCAGTATCGCGTCGGCCTGCTGCGGATGGAGCGCGCGATCAAGGAGCGGATGTCGTCGGTCGAGATCGACACGGTGATGCCGCAGGACCTGATCAATGCCAAGCCGGCGGCGGCCGCCGTGCGCGAATTCTTCGGCTCGTCGCAGCTGTCGCAGTTCATGGACCAGACCAACCCGCTGTCGGAAGTGACGCACAAGCGCCGCCTGTCGGCGCTCGGGCCGGGGGGCCTCACGCGCGAGCGGGCGGGCTTCGAGGTGCGCGACGTGCACCCCACCCATTACGGCCGCATGTGCCCGATCGAGACGCCGGAAGGGCCGAATATCGGCCTGATCAACAGCCTCGCCACCTTTGCGCGGGTCAACAAGTACGGCTTTATCGAGACGCCCTATCGCCGCGTCGTGGACGGGCAGGTGACGGATGACGTGGTCTACATGTCGGCCACCGAGGAAATGCGCCACACCGTCGCGCAGGCCAACGCCACGCTCGACGAGCAGGGCCGGTTCATCAACGAGATGGTCAACACCCGGCGGTCGGGCGAATACATGCTGGCCCCGGTCGAGCATGTGGACCTGATCGACGTGAGCCCCAAGCAGCTCGTCTCGGTCGCCGCCTCGCTGATTCCGTTCCTCGAGAACGACGACGCCAACCGCGCGCTGATGGGCTCGAACATGCAGCGGCAGTCGGTGCCGACCCTGCGCTCGGAGGCGCCGCTCGTCGGCACCGGCATCGAGGGCAAGGTGGCACAGGATTCCGGTGCCGCCATCATGGCGCGGCGCTCGGGCGTGATCGACCAGGTCGATGCGCAGCGTATCGTGGTGCGCGCCACCGCGGATCTCGAACTGGGCGATCCGGGCGTCGATATCTACCGCCTGCGCAAGTTCCAGCGCTCGAACCAGAACAGCTGCATCAACCAGCGCCCGCTGGTCAAGGTGGGCGACATGGTGGAGAAGGGCGAGGTGATCGCCGACGGCCCCTGCACCGACATGGGCGAACTGGCGCTTGGCAAGAACGTGATCGTCGCGTTCATGCCGTGGAACGGCTACAACTACGAGGACTCGATCCTGATCTCGGAACGCATCGTGCGCGATGACGTGTTCACGAGCGTGCATATCGAGGAATTCGAGGTGGCCGCCCGCGACACCAAGCTGGGACCGGAAGAGATCACCCGCGACATTCCCAACGTGGGCGAGGAGGCGCTGCGCAATCTCGACGAGGCGGGGATCGTCTATATCGGGGCCGATGTGCAGCCCGGCGACATCCTGGTGGGCAAGATCACCCCCAAGGGCGAGAGCCCGATGACGCCCGAGGAGAAGCTCTTGCGCGCGATCTTCGGCGAAAAGGCGAGCGACGTGCGCGACACGTCCTTGCGCGTCAAGCCCGGCGATTTCGGCACCGTGGTCGAGGTGCGCGTGTTCAACCGCCACGGCGTGGAAAAGGACGAGCGCGCGCTGCAGATCGAACGCGAAGAGGTCGAGCGCCTGGCGCGCGACCGCGACGACGAGATGGCGATCCTCGAGCGCAACATCTATGCGCGTCTCAAGACGCTGATCCTCGGCAAGGTGGCGGTCAAAGGGCCCAAGGGCGTCAAGGCCAATTCCGAGATCACCGAGGACTTGCTCGGCACGCTCACCCGCGGCCAGTGGTGGCAGCTTGCCCTCAAGGACGAGGCGGATGCGCAGGTGGTCGAGGCGCTGCACGAGCAGTTCGACGTGCAGAAGCGCACGCTCGAGGCGCGGTTCGAGGACAAGGTCGAGAAGGTGCGCCGCGGCGACGATCTGCCGCCGGGCGTGATGAAGATGGTCAAGGTGTTCATCGCCATCAAGCGCAAGCTGCAGCCCGGCGACAAGATGGCGGGGCGGCACGGCAACAAGGGCGTTGTCTCGAAGGTGATCCCGATGGAGGACATGCCGTTCCTCGCCGATGGCACGCCGGTCGATGTCTGCCTCAACCCGCTGGGCGTGCCCAGCCGGATGAACGTGGGCCAGATTCTCGAAACGCACATGGGCTGGGCCGCGCGCGGTCTCGGGCTGCGGATCGACGAGGCGCTCAAGGATTATCGCCGCACCGGCGACCTGACCCCGGTGCGCGAGGCGATGCGTCTGGCCTATGGCGAGGATGTCTACGAAGAGGGCATCGCGGGCATGGACGAGGAGGCGCTTGTCGAGGCGGCGGGCAACGTGACGAACGGTGTGCCGATCGCGACGCCGGTCTTCGACGGGGCCAAGGAACCCGACGTGAACGATGCGCTCAAGCGCGCGGGCTTTGACGAGAGCGGTCAATCGCGGCTCTTCGACGGGCGCACGGGCGAGCCGTTCTCGCGGCCGGTGACCGTGGGCATCAAGTACCTGCTCAAGCAGATCGGAAGAGCGTCGTGTAGGGAAAGAGTGTAGATCTC
>CAJXKX010000122.1 GCA_913055965.1 uncultured Roseovarius sp. | reverse complement strand
CCATCGCGCGCAGCGCCTCGTCCTCCGAAACGACCAGCCCCGGCCCGCAGAGCCGCGCCATGATCGGAAAGGTCAGCGTGCCGGGCTGCGGCGTGACGATGGCGTCGCACAGCCCGCCCGCTGCGGCCGCGTTGCGCTCGATCCGGCCGGACCGGAGCGACCGCGCCACATCGTCGAATCCCTCCGGCTCGACGGGCCGCGCGCGCAGGCCCGGCGCATCCGCCTCGAGCGCCAGCGCGATCCCCGAGGTCAGCCCGCCGCCGCCGCAGCACACCAGCACATCGGCCTGCCCGATCCCCAGCGCGGCGGCGTCCTCGGCGATCTCCAGCCCCGTGGTGCCCTGCCCGGCGATGACCTGCGGCTCGTCGAAGGGCCGGATCAGCGTCAGCCCCCGCTCGGCGCTCAGCCGGTCGCCGATCGCGTCGCGATCCTCGCCCGCGCGATCGTAGAGCACCACCTCGGCCCCCAGCGCGCCCGTGTTGCCGATCTTCATGCGCGGCGCGTCCGAGGGCATGATGATGACGGCGGGCACGCCGAATTGCCGCGCCGCCAGCGCCACGCCCTGCGCGTGGTTGCCCGAGGAAAAGGCGATCACGCCGCGCGCCCGCACATCCGGATCGAGCGCCGACAGCGCCGCGCGCGCCCCGCGATACTTGAAGCTGCCGGTATGCTGCAGGCATTCGGGCTTGACCAGCACGCGCCGCCCGGCGATCTCGTCGAGAAACGGCGAGGACAGCAGCGGCGTGCGCCGCGCATGGCCCGCAAGCCGCGCCTGCGCCGCGCGGATCATGGCGATATCGGTCATCGGCTCTGCTCCAGCACGGCGCGTATCGCGGTCAGCGCCTCGGGTTCGTCGAGAAACGGCACATGGCCGCGATCGGGCACGGTGGCGGCGATCAGGCCGGGGTGGCGGCGCTGCATCTCTTCAAAGGTCTCGGGGGCCAGCAGGTCGGAATTGGCCCCCCGGATCGCGGCGACCGGCAGACCGCGCAGCGCGTCGAACATCTCCCACAGGTCCGGTGCCTCGCCCGCGCCCGCCTGCCCCACCAGCGCGTCGCGCAGCCCCGGATCGTAGCGCAGCCCCAGCCCGCCGCCGGGCATCTCGCAGAACATCGCTTCGGCCTGCGCGCGCCACCGCGCGAGCGGCACGCCGGGAAAGGCCTCGGCGTGGACATGCGCGAGCGCTGCGGCGCAGGCGTCGAGATCGGGCAGGTCGGGTTCGCGCCCGACATAATCCATGATCCGGGCGATGCCCGCCCCCGCCACCTCGGGGCCGATATCGTTGAGCACCACGCCTGCCAGCCGGTCGCGGTGCAGATGCGCCAGCACCATCGCGATCAGCCCGCCGCGCGAGGTGCCGATCACGGTCACGCGCGCGAGGCCCAGATGGTCGAGCAATTCCACCGCGTCCTGCGCCTCGCGCAGGATGTTGTAGGACATCACGTCGACGGCATGATCGGACCGCCCGCGCCCGCGATAATCCATGCGGATCACCCGGCACCCGTCGAGATGCGGCAGCACGAAGCCGAAATCGGCGCTGTTGCGCGTGAGCCCCGCAAGGCACAGCACCGGCTGGCCCGTGCCCGCGTCCTCGTAATGCAGCCCCGTCCCGTCCGAGGCGACGAAGCGCGCCATCAGCCGCCCACCATGCCGGGAATGCCCGAGAGGTCGGAGAGTTGCGCATCGGGCGCGGCGGGCAGCCGGTCCACCGGGTCGCCCGCGCGGTTCACCCAGACGGTGCGAAAGCCGTAGCCTGCGGCGGCGCAGGCGTCCCAGCCGTTCGAGGACACGAACAGCACCTCCTCGGACGCGCAGCCGAAGCGCTGGCCCACGAGATCGTAGACCACGCGCGCGGGCTTGAAGATGCCGACGCTCTCCACCGACAGCACGTCGTCGAGCCGGTCGCCGATCCCCGCCGAGCGCACCGCCGCGTCGAGCATGTCGGGCGCGCCGTTGGACAGGATCGCGGTGTTCAGGCCCATCTCCTTGAGCGCGGCCAGCATGTCGGGCACTTCCGGATAGGCCTCGAGTTCCCAGTAGAGTTGCAGCAGCCGCTCGCGCAGCGCGTCCTCGTCCCCGAGCCCCTCGGATTCGAGCGCCCAGTCGAGCCCGTCGCGCGTCACCTGCCAGAAGCCGATATGCTCGCCCATCACCGCGCGCAGCCAGGTGTATTGAAGCTGCTTGAGCCGCCATTTCTCGGCGATCGCGGGCCAATGGCGGGCGAAGGTCTCGCGCCCCGGCTCGGCGGCGGCGGCGCGCGCCGCGGCGGCCACGTCGAAGAGCGTCCCGTAGGCGTCGAAAATGCAGGTGGTGATCGGCATGGCGGGTCCCCTTTCGCATGTCGCGCGGAGACTGGCACGAACGCGCGCGAGGGGAAAGCCCCGCATCGCGCCGAGGCCGTTTGCGAATCCGTGACGGCTCGTCTAGTGTCTCGCCATTCGCCAAGCACCCGCGCCGCGCGCGGCCTTGCAAACCCACCCCTCCCCAAGCATTGGAACATGGCATGACCCAGGTCAAAGAGGGCGATACCGTCCGTATACACTACACCGGCACGCTGGCCGACGGCGAAACCTTCGATTCGTCGCAGGGCCGCGATCCGCTCGAATTCACCGTCGGCTCGGGTCAGATCATCCCCGGTCTCGACGCCGCCCTTCCCGGCATGGCCGTGGGCGACAAGAAGACCGTCGAGGTGCCCGCCGCCGACGCCTACGGTGCCGCCGATCCCGACGCCAAGCAGGCGGTGCCGCGCGCCGACATTCCCGAGGATATCCCGCTCGACATCGGCACCCGCCTGCAGGTGCAGACGCCGCAGGGCCAGGTGATGCCGGTGACCGTGGCCGAGGTGACCGAAAGCGAGGTGATCCTCGACGCCAATCACCCGCTCGCAGGCCAGGACCTGACCTTTGCCATCGAACTGGTCGATATCACCTGAGACGTCCCGCCCCGTCGGGATGCGCGCGCCGGGCCCTTGCCCGGCGCGTTGCGTTTGCGGGGGACAGCGTCGGACGGCGCGTGCCCGCAACGGCGGGCGATGACGGCTCCCCCGCACACCTCCTGCGCCCCGGTGCGGAATTGAGCGGTGCGGGCGCAAACGGCACATTCCGCCCAGACCCCGAGGCAAAGGAGCCCCCGCCATGACCGCCCCCGTCCATCCCGCCACCCGCATCGGCCACGTCCATCTCAAGGTCTCCGACCTCGAGCGCGCCATCGGCTTCTATTCCGGCGTGCTCGGGTTCGACCTCGTCCAGTATTACGCGGGCGGGCGCGCCGCCTTCCTGTCGGCGGGCGGCTATCACCACCATATCGGCCTCAACACCTGGGAAAGCCTCGGTGCCACGCCGCCGCCGCCGGGCCATACCGGGCTGTTTCACACCGCCTTTCTCTACCCCGACCGCGCGGCGCTGGCAGATGCCGTCGCCCGCGTTGTCGATGCCGGCATCCCGCTCGACGGGGCCGCCGACCACGGGGTGAGCGAGGCGGTCTACCTGCGCGACCCCGATCAGAACGGGGTGGAGCTTTACCGCGACAAGCCCGAGGCCGCGTGGCCCCGCGACGCCGAGGGGCGGCTCGCGATGATCAATGCCCCGCTCGATGTCGAGGCGCTGCTCGCCGAGGCGCGCTGAGCCGCAGATCGGCCACCACCGGGTAGTGATCGGAGGGCGGGCGCCCCCCCGCCCCGCCGCGCCACGTCAGCGGCGGCGCGGCGGGCACCGTGGCCGCGTCATGCAGCACATGGTCGATCGCGCCAAAGAGATGCAGCCCCGCGTTGAAATGGAACGTGGCCCCCCGCGCCCCTGCCCGCCGGAACCCGGCGGCGCGGAACAGATCGACCGTGCGCGAATTGCGCCGGGCGTTGAAATCGCCCAGCACGATCACGGCGTCGCCGCGCGCCTGCGCCGCCTCTGCCCGCGCCAGCACCTGCCGCGCCGAGCGCAGCCGCTGCGCCGAGTCGAAGAAATGGAAATGCACGTTGAACACGGTCAGCGCGCGCCCGCTCGCCCGGTGACGCAGCCGCGCCCATGTCACCGCGTCGGGATATCCCGCGAAGGCGCGCAACGACCGGAACGACGCGTCGGGATCGTCGTAGAAGGCAAAACCCTCGTCCAGAACCGCAAATTCCGATGCGCGGTAGAGGATCGGCTGGCCCGGTGTCACCCCGCCGTCAAAGCGCACCGCCGCCGCGCGATGCCCCGGAAGCGCCGCCAGCAGCCAGCCGAGGCGCGGGTCGTCGAGGCTGCGGTCGCCGTCATGCACCTCGACCTCCTGCAGCGCCAGCAGATCGGCATCGAGCGTGCGCGCCGCGTGCTCAAGCGCCCCGCGCCGCGCACGCCACGCGGAGTCGGTCCAGGACGGATCGGGCGCGACGGTTGCGTCTATGTAATGCAGGTTCCAGCTTGCGGCGCGGATCGCCCCGGCGTCCGGCGCGGGCGGCATCGCGGGCGGAGACGGTGCCGCGCAGGCCGCCACCACGAGCAACGCCAGCGCAAGCACCGCGCGCCGCGCGATCGGATTCGGAGGCGCGCGGCGCGCGGTGTCGGGGCTCATGCGGTCTCCGTCAGGGGGCGTCAGGCCCGATACCCTAGCAGACCCGAACGCGATGGAAAGTCACGGATCGCGGAGCGCGGCACCCTCTGGACCCCCGGCCGCGACCGGCCTAGGCTGCGCGCCGAAGAGGGAGGGGCAAACCATGGCGACAGGCACCAATATCCGCACGTATTTCGAGGGGCGATGGCACGACGGCGACATCGCGGTGATGAAGGCCGCCGATCACGGCACATGGCTTGGCTCGTCGGTGTTCGACGGGGCACGCTACGTGGACGGGATCGCCCCCGATCTCGACCGCCACTGCGCCCGGCTCAACGCCTCCGCCGAGGCGCTGATGGTCACCCCCACGGTGAGCGCCGACGAGATGCAGGCGATCATATGGGAGGGGCTCAAGGCCTATCCGCGGGACGCCGCCATCTATATCCGGCCGATGTACTGGGCGCTCGATGGCGGGCATCTCGCCGTGCTGCCAAAGGAGGGCGCGACCGGGTTTGCCATCTGCTTCGAGGAGGTGCCGATGCCCCCCGCCGGCACCGCCACCACGCTCTGCCGCACGCGGTTTCGCCGCCCGGTGCTCGAGGATGCGGTGGTCAATGCCAAGGCGGGCTGCCTTTATCCCAACAACGCGCGGATGCTCAAGGAGGCGCGCGATCGCGGCTTCGGCAACGCGCTCGTCGCCGACGCGCTCGGCAACGTGGCCGAGACGGCGACCGCCAATGTCTTCGCCGTCCGGGACGGCGAGGTGTTCACCCCCATCGCCAACGGCACCTTCCTTGCCGGCATCACCCGCGCGCGCCACATCGACAACATGCGCCGTGCCGGGATGGTGGTCCACGAGACGGTGATGAGCTTCGACGATTTCCACGCGGCCGACGAGGTGTTCCTGTCGGGCAACCTGATGAAGGTCACGCCCGTTTCGGCCTTCGAGGACACCGCCTATCAGCCCGGCCCGGTCACCGAGCGCGTGCGGCAGATGTATTGGGATTGGGCGCATTCCGACGCGCGATGAGCGGCCCGGTTGATCCGGCGCGCGCGCCCGCGCGTATCCCCGCCAACAGACGGAGGACACCATGCGCCTGATCGCCGCCCTTTGCGCCATGCTTTTCGCCCTGCCCGCCGCCGCGCTCGACCGCACGGCGCCTTTCGGCAACATCGACGGCGGCGAATTGCGCCTTTCGGATTGGGAGGGGCAGCCGGTGCTGGTGGTCAACACCGCCTCGCGCTGCGGCTTTACGCCCCAGTATGACGGGCTGCAGGCGCTCTATGACCGCTACCGCGACCGGGGGCTGATCGTTCTGGCCGTGCCTTCGGATGATTTCCGGCAGGAACTGTCGAGCGATGCCGAGGTCAAGGAATTCTGCGAGGTGAATTTCGGCCTCGATATCCCGATGACCACCATCACGCCCGTTCGCGGCCCGCAGGCGCACCCGTTCTACGCCTCGCTGTCGGCCGAGACCGGGTTCGCGCCCGCGTGGAACTTCAACAAGGTGCTGATCGCTCCCGACGGGCGCGTGGCGGGCACCTGGGGGTCGATGACCAAGCCGCTGTCGGGCGCGATCACCGACCGGATCGAGGCGCTTCTGGCCGAGTGAGCGGCGCAGCCGCGCGGCTCAGCCCTCGCTCAGCGCCACCTTCATGTCGCGGACCTGGTAGATCACCTCGCCATCGGCCTCGACGATGCCGTCGGCCACCCCCATGGTCAGCCGCCGCGTCTGCACCGCCTTGGTGAAATCCACCTTGTAGGTCAGCATCTTGCGGTCCGGGCGCACCATGCCGGTGAGCTTGACCTCGCCCACGCCGAGCGCATAGCCGCGCCCCTGCCAGCCGCGCCAGCCCAGGTTGAAGCCCGTCAACTGCCACAGCCCGTCCAGCCCCAGACAGCCCGGCATGATCGGGTTGCCCGGAAAGTGGCATTTGAAGAACCACAGGTCGGGAGAGATGTCGAACTCGGCCACCACATGGCCCTTGCCATGTGCGCCGCCATCGCCGGAAATGTCGGTGATGCGG
>CAJXKX010000121.1 GCA_913055965.1 uncultured Roseovarius sp. | reverse complement strand
CGCGCAACGCCAACTACGGTGTCTCGGACGTGTTCTGCAATTTCGCGGCGCAATGCGAACACGACACGCGGCTGCATTTCATGGCCGCCGACGTGCTCTGGCCCGAACTGATCGACCCCGAGACCGGCGCGCCCCTGCCACTTGAGCCGGGCCAGACCGGCGAACTGGTGCTCACGCATCTCGTGCGCGATTGCCAGCCGCTGGTGCGGTTTCGCAGCGGCGACATCATCACCGTGGACGACACCGCCCCCTGCACCTGCGGGCGCACCGGCTTTCGCTTTCGCGTGGTGGGGCGGTCGGACGACATGGTGGTGGTGCGCGGCCTCAACCTCTTCCCCACCATGGTCGCCGCCGTGCTCAACCGGTTCGACGCGCTCTCGGGCGATTACCGCATCCCGCTCGACACACCCCCGCCTTATGACAGCCTGCCGGTCACGGCGGAACTGGCCAAGGGGCAGGCCGCCGCGCCGGGGCTGGCCGAGGAACTGGAACAGGCGATCAAGCGCGACCTGGGCGCGACCGCGCGCATCACGCTGGTGCCGCACGGCACCTTCCCGCTGACCGAGGGCAAGACACGCCGCGTGCAAAGGACATACCCATGACCGATTTCACCTATGACACCGTGCTGAGCACCCTGCACGAGGGCGCCGTGCGCCGCATCACCCTCAACCGCCCCGAGCGGCTCAACGCGATGAACCGCGCCCTGATCGACGACGTGGCGCGCGCCTTCGACGACGCCAATGCCGACCCCGAGACGCGCGCCATCGTATTCACCGGCGCGGGCAAGGCGTTCTGCGCGGGCGACGACCGTCAGGATCATGTCCACCCGGCATCGGAGGCCGAGGCGCGCGACCTGGTGCTCGCCATCCAGCGCGCGACGCTTGCGATCGCGTTGGGGCCGAAACCCGTGGTCGGCGCAATCAACGGCTGGGCCGTGGGCGGCGGGTTCGAATGGGCGATCAACTGCGATTTCCCGATCTGGGCCGAGAGCGCGCGCGGCTTCTTCCCCGAGGTCTCGCTCAACCTCTTCGTCACCGGCGGGGTGACGGCGCTCCTGCCCGCGCTGGTGGGGCTGGCGCGCGCCCGCGAGATGCTCACCTTCGGCGACCGCTACGAGGCCGCGACACTGCACGCGATGGGGCTGGCATGGAAGACCGCGCCCGATGCGGACCTGCTCGACACCGCCCACACCACCGCCCGCCGCCTGGCGGACCTGCCGCCGCTGTCGGTGCGGGCGATGAAGCGCGTTCTGGGCGCCACCGCCACGCCCGATCTGCGCCGCGCCATGGACCTCGAGACCGAGGCCACCGTCGCGGGCTTCATGGACCCCGAGACCACCCGCCGCCTGCGCGATTTCTGAGGGCCAAGGGCGCTTTCCCTCGGAACACCGACAGGATAGAACCGGGGCCATGAGATGGACCGTGCCCAATATCCTGACCGTCCTGCGCCTCCTCGCGGCACCGGGCCTTGCCGTCATGTTCCTCTATTTCAACCGCCCCTATGCCGACTGGTTCGCGCTGGTCCTGTTCATCGCGGCGGCGATCACCGACTGGATCGACGGTCATCTCGCCCGCAGCTGGAAACAGGTGACCAAGATCGGCACCATGCTCGATCCCATCGCCGACAAGGCGATGGTGGTGATCGCGCTGATGGTGATCGTCGGCTATTCGTCGATGTCGCCATGGCTGGTCCTGCCCGCGACCTTCATCCTGTTTCGCGAGGTGTTCGTCTCGGGGCTGCGCGAATACCTGGGCGACCGGTCGGGCACGCTCAAGGTCACGCAACTGGCCAAGTGGAAAACCACAGCGCAGATGGTCGCCATCGCGGTGCTGTTCGCGCAGGGCGTGTTCGAGCACTATTTCGGGATGTCGATCCTGGGCATGGACGACGCCATCGTGCGCGACGTGCTCGCGGGGCGGACAGAGGATCTGCACGGGCTGTGGTGGAAATATCACGGGATGATCTGGTCCGGGCATGCGGGGCTGTGGCTCCTGTGGCTCGCAGCGGGGCTTACGCTCGTCACCGGCGCGGACTATTTTCTCAAGTCGGTCCCCTATCTGAAGGACAGAAGCTGATGGATGTTCTGTATTTCGCCTGGGTGCGCGAACGCATCGGCCACCCGAAGGAGCGCGTGGAGACGCGCGCCGCCACGGTGCGCGACCTCGTCGAGGAACTGCGCGCGCGCGAGGATCGCTATGCGGCGGCCTTCGCCGATCTCTCGGCGCTGCGCGTGGCCGTGGATCAGGAGTTGCGCGATTTCGACGCGCCGCTCGGAGGCGCGCGCGAGGTGGCGTTCTTTCCGCCGATGACAGGGGGCTGAGCGTGGATATCCGCGTGCAGGAGGCCCCGTTCGATCTGGGGGCCGAGGCCAATGCCTTTGCCGCGCGGCAGGCGGGCATGGGCGCGGTCGTCACCTTTACCGGCATCGTGCGCGACCTTGGCGGCGATCTGGACGCGATGGAGATCGAGCATTACCCCGGCATGACCGAAAAGGCGCTGGCGGGCATCGCCGAGGAGGCCATGCGCCGCTGGCAGGTGGGCGACGTGCTGATCCTGCATCGCCACGGGCGGCTGTGCGCGGACGATCTCATCATGATGGTCGCCACCGCCTCGCGCCACCGTGCCGACGCCTTTCAGGCCGCCGAATTCCTCATGGATTACCTCAAGTCCCGCGCCCCGTTCTGGAAGAAGGAGCTGACGCAGGCGGGCGAAGGCTGGGTCGCCGCGCGCGACGAGGACGAGGACGCGCTCCGCCGCTGGTAGCCCCCTTGCCATTGCCTCGGCGCGCGGGCAGTGTCGCCCCCGTTCCGGCAAGGATGGAGAGGGAGAGCGGCATGACCGACATGAGGCGCACGGGCGGGCAGCTTCTGGTGGAGTGCCTCGTGGCGCTCGGGGCGCGGCACAGTTTCGGCGTGCCGGGCGAGAGCTATCTCGCCGTGCTCGACGCGCTGCACGACACCAAGGGCCGCCTCGATTTCACGCTGTGCCGGCAGGAAGGCGGCGCGGCCTTCATGGCCGCCGCCTATGGCAAGCTGACGGGGTCGCCCGGCATCGCTTGGGTCACGCGCGGGCCGGGGGCCACGAATGCCTCGATCGGCGTGCACACGGCGATGCAGGACAGCGTGCCGATGATCCTGTTTGTCGGGCAGGTGGGCACGGCGATGCGCGGGCGCGAGGCGTTCCAGGAACTCGACTATCGCGCGGTGTTCGGCACGATGGCGAAATGGGCGCTCGAGATCGACGACGCGGGCCGCATCCCGGAGATATTGGCGCGGGCGTGGAAGACCGCCCTCACGGGCCGCCCCGGCCCGGTCGTCGTGGCCCTGCCCGAGGACATGCTCACCAGCACCACCACCGCCGCGCCGCTCGCCGGGCCCGGCCACTACCCCGAGCCCTGCCCGCCCCCCGAGGCGGTGGCGCAGGCGCGCGCGATGCTGCAAGGGGCCGCGCGCCCGGTGATCCTCTATGGCGGCTGCAACTGGAGCGAGGCGGGCCGCGCGGCGCTGCAATCCTTTGCCGAGGGCTCGGATATCCCGGTGGTCTCGGTGTTCCGCTACCAGGACCGGTTCGACAACCATTCGCCGGTCTTCTGCGGCGAGGCAGGGGTGGGCATGGTGCCCCATGTCCGCGCGCTGCTCGCGGACGCGGACGTGATCCTCGCGGTCAATGCCCGCTTCGGCGAGAACTCGACCGACGGCTACACCGTGCTCGACGTGCCGCAGCCCGCGCAGCAGCTCATCCATGTGCACGGCTCCGATCACGAACTGGGCAAGGTCTATCAGCCCGCCCTCGGCATCCAGGCCGGTCCCAACGCCTTTGCGGCGGCGCTGGCCGGGGCGGGGCCGGGGTCCGGCGGGGGGGGCGCGTGGCGCGCCGGGGCCCGCACGGCATGGGAGGCCGCGTTCGACCTCGATCCCCTGCCCTCGCCCGTGGATATGGGCCGCGTCACCGCGCATCTGCGCGAGGTGCTGCCCGAGGATGCCATCGTCACCAACGGCGCGGGCAATTTCGCCATCTGGTCGGGGCGGTTCCTGAAATACGGCCCCCGGATGCGCCTGTTGGGCCCCCAATCGGGGGCGATGGGATACGGCATCCCCGCCGCCATCGCCGCGCGCGTCGTCAACCCGGATCGCCGCGTGGTCTGCTTTGCGGGCGACGGCGATTTCCAGATGACCTGCCAGGAGCTTGCCACCGCCGCGCAGGCGGGGGCACAGCCGGTCATCCTCGTGCTCGACAACGGCACCTACGGCACCATTCGCGCCCACCAGGAGCGCAATTATCCGGGCCGCGTTTCGGGGACCGACATGGTCAACCCCGATTTCGCCGCGCTCGCGCGCGCCTACGGCTTTCACGGCGAGCGGGTGGAGACGACCGAAGACTTTCCGGCGGCGTTCGCCCGCGCCTGCGCCTCGCCCACCGGCGCGGTGCTGTCGCTCGCCATCTCGCCCGAGGCGCTGACACCGCGCATGACGCTCAGCCAGATGCGCGCCGCGGGGCTCGCATCGCAGGCGCGCGGATGATCCCCGTGCGGCCGCACAGCGAATGTGCGGTCGCCGCCGTTGCCAAGCGGGCAGGCTTGCCCCAGTTACCCGGGAAACCGAGACAAAACGAAAGGATGCGACATGGCCGACCCGAAACTCCTGATCCTGTCTGGATCGCTGCGCAAGGGCTCGTATAACCGGATGCTGCTGGCGCTCGCCGCCGAGGCGTTCGGCCCCGCGCAGGTGACCGAGGGCGATCTCGACCTGCCGCTCTACAATGGCGATCTCGAAGAGGCCGAGGGCGTGCCCGAAAAGGTTCAGACGCTCGCGGCACAGATCAAGGACGCGGATGCGGTCGTGATCGGCGCGCCGGAATACAACAAGGGCATCACCGGCGTGCTCAAGAACGCGCTCGACTGGGTCAGCCGCGTGCCGGGCAATGCCTTCAGGGACAAGCCCACAGTCGTGGTCTCGGCCTCTGCCGGGCGCACCGGCGGCGAGACGTCGCAATTCATGACGCTGTCGTGCCTGACCCAGTTGCAGGCCCGGCTCGTCCCCGGCACCGCCGTGCTGATCGCGGGCGCGATGAACGCCTTCGACGAGGACGGACGGCTCAAGGACGAGACCTCTCAGAAGCTGCTGGCCAACCGGATGGAAGGGCTGCGCGCCGAGGTGGCCTGAGACCAGGAAAGTTGAAAACTTTCCTGACCGGAATTTTTACAAGATTCCGTCACCCGCGTGCCAGCAGCGGCGCACGACCGCAAACGCAAACGGGCCGCCCGATCCGGGCGGCCCGCCTTTTTGCGCGTCGGTCCGGTCAGGCGTCGAGCCAGACCTTCTCGTAATGCATCTCGCGGAACTGGTGCGCGCTCACGTTCTTGACCTTGTCGGTATGGTGCAGCGCCTGGTTGCGCCAGAACGGCTGGATGATCGCGCCGCTATCCTGCAGCATCGCCTGCAGCTTGGCCGAGTATTCGCGCCGCGCATCGGCATCGAACACGCCCAGAGCCTCTTCCAGAAGCGCGTCGAACTCGGGGTTCGAATGGCCGCTCTCGTTCCAGGCTTCGCCCGAGCGATAGGCCAGCGCCAGCACCTGCACCCCCAGAGGGCGCGGGCCCCAGTTCGTGGTCGAGAACGGGTATTTCGTCCAGTCGTTCCAGAAGGTATTGCCCGGCATCACCGTGCGCTTGACGTTGAAGCCCGCCTGCCGCAGCTGCGCGCCGATGGCGTCGGTCGTGGTGGTGCGCCAGTCGCCGTCGATCGAGATGATGTCGATCTCGGTCTCGCCATGACCGGCCGCGCGGGCCATCTCGATGGCCTTGGCCGGATCGGGCGCGATCTTGGGCAGTTCGGCATATTCCGGATGGAACGGCGCCACGTGGTGGTTCTCCGCCGGGATGCCCTCGTTGTTGATCGAGATCGCCAGCAGCACCTCGTTGTCGCAGGCGAGCTGAATGGCGTTGCGCAGCTCCTTGCTGTCATAGGGCGGGGTGTCGGCGCGCATCCGCGCGACGATGGTGTTGGCGGTGGGCTTGGACGACTTGACCAGCCCCAGCGCATCATAGGCCTCGATGAAATCGGCCGTCGATTCGTCGTTGATGTCGATCTCGCCGCCGTCGAAGGCCGCCACGATCGAGGCATTGTCCGTACCGAAATCGAGGAAGCGGATCCCGTCGAGATAGACGTCTCCGCCCCACCACTTGCCGTCCTCGCGGCGCTTGACCTCGGCCATGGTGCCGATCTCGATGGACACCAGTTCGAACGGGCCGGTGCCGATGGGTGCCTTGGCAAGGTCGCTGTCATCGCCATGGCTGCGATGCACGCAGAGCGCCGGATAATCCGACATGCCCGCGATCAGCGTGATGTCGGGGCGCGGCAGGTTCAGCTGCACGGTGAAATCGTCCACCTTCTCGATCGCGCCCTCGATGCTGTCTGGGGACGAGCCGGCGACTTCGATGATGCGGTAGATATTGTCGGACATGGGGGTTCCTTCCCGGATGAGATCTGCGCGCCGAAGCGATCGGCTCTCATCCGGGTCGGATGGCGCCGATTGCTGGCCGCGCACTCGAAT